>JAUXST010000181.1 GCA_030679805.1 Reyranella sp.
CTGGTGCAGCCGCCGCGGGTCCTGACCCGCGGACAGTCCCAAGAACAACCCCGTCTCAACCACACGCCGAATAACGACGTGGGAACAGACACTTGAAGACGCCTGGGAAACAGGCGCATCGGGGTTCGTGCAAAAGAACAATCCGGGACTCGTATAAAAGCCAATGGAAACAGGCTTGTCCCGGAATCCCGGACAGGGTCGTGGACAACACGCGTTACATTCAGGTGTCCACAATGATTGGGCGAAAAGCCCACCGTTACTGGCTTTCCGGCATGCGGAGAGCTGGAATCGCAGGGGTGGACTTGGAGGGGGACTTCGGCGAACTCTAGCCGGACAATCCCAGCCGTTCGCCGCGGTAGGCACCGCTCATTACCCGTTCCCACCAGGGGCGGTTGTCGAGGAACCAGCGCACCGTGTCCCTGAGGCCGCTGTCGAAACTGTGGCGCGGTCGCCAGCCGAGTTCGGTCTGGATTTTGGTGGCGTCGATCGCGTAGCGCGCGTCGTGACCGGGGCGGTCGGTGACGAACCGGATCAGATTTTCGTGCGGCCGGTTGGGGCTCCCGGGCAGCATCTCGTCGAGCAGGGCGCAGATCGCGCGCACGACGTCGATGTTCCGGCGCTCGCTGTCGCCGCCGACGTTGTAGGTCTCGCCCGGTCGGCCCTTGCGCAGCACCAGGGTGAGCGCCTCGGCATGGTCCTCGACATGCAGCCAGTCGCGCACGTTCTCGCCCTTGCCGTAGACCGGCAGGCTCTCGCCGCCGAGCGCGCGCAGGATGACGAGCGGGATCAGCTTCTCGGGGAAATGATAGGGCCCGTAGTTGTTGGAGCAGTTGGTGGCGAGCGTCGGCAGGCCGTAGGTGTGGTGCCAGGCACGCACCAGATGATCTGATGCGGCCTTGCTGGCAGAATAGGGCGAGTTGGGCGCGTAGGGCGTGGTCTCGGTGAATTTTCCGGTTGCGCCGAGTGAACCGAAGACCTCGTCGGTCGAGATGTGCTGGAAGCGGAACAGCGCCCGTGCCGCCTCATCCAGGGTGCGCCAGTGGGCGAGCGTCGCCTCGAGCAGGGTGTAGGTGCCGGTGACATTGGTCCTGATGAACGGCGCGGCGCCGTCGATCGAGCGATCGACATGGCTTTCGGCCGCGAGGTGCAGCACGGCGTCGGGCCGCACTTCGTGGAAGATCGCGTCGAGCGCGGCGCGGTCGCAGATATCGGTCCGGTAGTGGCGATGGCGGTTGCTGGTGCGCGCATCGGCCAGCGATTCGAGGTTGCCGGCATAGGTCAGGCTGTCGACATTCGCCACCGACCAGTCGGTGTCGCGGATGATGTGGCGGACGACCGCCGAGCCGATGAATCCCGCGCCGCCGGTGACGAGAATCTTCATGGTCGAGCGTTCTGACGCGCGATCGCGCCGTCAATGGTGCAGGATCTGGCCCAGGAAGAGCTTGGTGCGCTCGTTCTGCGGATTGGCGAAGAACGCCTCCGGCTCGTTCTGTTCCACGATCTCGCCGCGGTCCATGAAGATGACGCGGTCGGCGACGGCGCGGGCAAAGCCCATTTCGTGCGTCACCACCATCATGGTCATGCCTTCGCCGGCCAACTCGACCATGACGTCGAGCACCTCCTTGACCATTTCCGGGTCGAGGGCGGAGGTCGGCTCGTCGAACAGCATGATCTTGGGCCGCATGCAAAGGGCGCGGGCGATCGCCACGCGCTGCTGCTGGCCGCCGGAGAGCTGGCCGGGATACTTCAGCGCCTGTTCGGGAATGCGCACCCGGTTGAGCAGACTCATGGCGATTTCCTCGGCTTCCTTCTTGGGCATCTTCTTCACCCAGATCGGCGCCAGCGTCAGGTTGTCGAGGATGGTGAGGTGCGGGAACAGGTTGAAGGACTGGAACACCATGCCGACTTCACGGCGGATCGCCTCGATGTTCTTGACGTCGTTGGAGAGCGTCACGCCGTCGACGATGATATCACCGGCCTGATGTTCCTCGAGACGGTTGATGCAGCGGATCAGCGTCGACTTGCCGGAGCCCGACGGGCCGCAGATCACGATCTTCTCGCCTTCCTTCACGTCGAGGTTGATGTCGGACAGGACATGGAACTGTCCGAACCACTTGTTGACGCTCTTCAGCTCGATCACCGAGGCGACATTGGAGAGATCGCGGGCGGCTTTTGCGGCCATGATTATGCTCCCTGACGGCGCCTAGCGGCGCGTCCCCTTGTTGAGCTCGACCTCGAGATACTTGCTGTACCGCGACATCGAGTAACAGAAGATGAAGTAGATGAAGGCGGCGAACAGGTAGACCTCGGCCGGAAAGCCCGCCCAGTTGGGATCCACCAGCGCTTGGTTGGCGGTGTTGAGGAAGTCGAAGATGCCGATGATCAGTACCAGCGAGGTATCCTTGAAGAAGCCGATGAAGGTGTTGATGAGCGGCGGGATCACCACGCGAATCGCCTGCGGCAGGATGATCAGCAGCGTCTTCTGCAGATAGTTGAGCCCCATCGCGTCGGCGGCCTCGAACTGGCCCTTGGGCAGCGACTGCAGGCCGCCACGGATGACTTCGGCGATGTAGGCGCCGGCGAACAGGACGACGGCCACCTGGGCGCGCAGGAACTTGTCGATGGTGGTGCCGCTCGGCAGGAACAGGGGCAGCATGACCGAGGCCATGATCAGCAGGCTGATCAGCGGCACGCCGCGGATCAGCTCGATGAAGCCCACGCACAGGCCCTTGATCAGCGGCAGGTTGGAGCGGCGGCCCAGCGCCAACAGGACGCCGTAGGGGAAGGCGAAGGCGAGGCCATAGGTGGCGAGGATGATGGTGACCGGAATGCCGCCCCACAGGCTGGTCTCGACATAGCTGAGCGGCGCGATGGCGAGGCTCCAGGCGGGCAGGACGCCGGCAATGCGCAGCGCGAGGCCAACGAAGCCGATAGCAGCCAGCACGCGATAGGCGTTCATTTCGCCGGTGTCGGCAATGGCCTTGCGCAGGCTCAAGCCGACGCCGCCGACTGCAAGCGCGATGAAAAGAACGAGACTGAGCGGGATGTGGATCTGCCCGAACATCAGCAGGAAAGTGATGACCGATCCCACGCCCCAGATGACGAGCAGCCGCCAGTTCCACATGCGCCGGTCGGCACTCGTAATCAGCATCGCCAGCATGGCAATGACCGCGAAGAACGGCCGCCAATGCTGCTCATAAGGAAAGGATCCGAAGAAGATATAGCGCCACTTTTCCCGGATCAGCGCCCAGCAAGCGCCGCCGCCGCGGCACTCGGTGCCGGACGCCGCCGTGAAATTGGCGGTGAAGACTGCCCAATCGAGGAAGCCGGACAGGATCCAGCCGACGGCGACGATCAGCACCACGGTGGTGATGCCGTTGCCCCAGCTCGAGAACAGGTTCTTGCGCATCCAGCCGAGTGCGCCGCTCTCGTCGATGGGTGGGGCGAGTTGCCGGCGTTCGCCGCCGGGCAGGGCATCGTCAGACATGCTCAGCGCTCCGTCAGGGCGATGCGTTTGTTGTACCAGTTCATGAAGGCCGAGATCGACAAGCTCACCGACAGGTAGGCGGCCATGATGAGCAGGATGTTCTCGATCGCCTGGCCCGTCTGGTTGATGGTGACGTTGATCGACGCCACCAGGTCGGGATAGCCGATGGCGATCGCCAGCGAGCTGTTCTTGGTGATGTTGAGATACTGGCTGGTCATCGGCGGCACGATCACGCGCAACGCCTGGGGCAGCAGCACCAGCCGCATCGACTGGCCGCGCGACAGGCCGAGCGCCGCCGCCGCCTCGCTCTGGCCCTTGTGCAGTGCCAGGATACCCGAGCGCACGATCTCGGCGATGAAGGCCGAAGTGTAGAGCACCAGGCCGACCAGGAGCGCGGTGAACTCCGGCTGGATCACCGTGCCGCCCTCAAAGTTGAAACCCTTGAGTTCAGGCCAGCTCATGGCGCTCGGCGCACCAGCCGCCAGCCAGACCAGCAACGGCAGGCCGATCGCGACGCCGAAGCCCGACGAGATCGACGGGAAGGGTTGGCCGGTCGCTTCCTGGCGCTTCTTCGCCCAGCGGTGCAACACGACGGCGCCGGCGATGCCGACCAGCAGCGCGACGCCCATCCATTTGTGGATCGGGTCCGCCATGGGCACCGGGAAGTAGAGGCCACGGTTGCTGAGGAACACCGAGCTCCACAGCGCGCTGATCGCCTGTCGTGGGCCAGGAAATGCCTCGCTGATCAGTTTGTAGAACAGGAACAGCCAGAGCAGCAGTGGCACGTTGCGGAAGGCCTCGACGTACCACGCGCAGATCTTGTTGAGCAGCCAGTTGGGCGAAAGCCGACCGACGCCGAGCAGCGTTCCGAGAATTGTGCTGAGGATGATGCCCAGAACGGCGACGCGCAGCGTATTGAGAATGCCGACCCAGATCGCCCGAGCGTAGGTGCTGGCCGGCGAATAGTCGATCATCGTGTCGCCGATCTCGAAGCCGGCCTCACGTCCGAGATAATCGAACCCGCTGGCAATCTTCTGCCGGTTGAGATTGTCGATGGTATTGCTGACGAGGTACCAGGCAAGCGCTGCGACCAGACCGACGACCACGATCTGGAAGACCCAGCCGCGGATGACGGGATCGTTCCAGGGTGCCACCTTCACGCGAGGAGCGGAGCCGAGTGCCGCTACTGCCATACGTTAGTCCCCCAGCCAGCCGCGGTTTGTCCGCATGCAATTCAACCAATGTTGACTACAGTGTAAGAGGGAATTCCGCGCTTGCAACCGGCCAAACGGGAGCCGCCGCCAGGTGCTGCGATCACCTGGCGTGGCCCGGTTCTTGCGGGGTAACCCGCCTACTTTGACGACGGCTTTAGCGGATCGGTGGGGCGTACTGCAGGCCGCCCTTGGTCCACAGTTCATTCTGGCCGCGGGCGATCTTGAGCGGCGAGCCCATGCCGACGTTGCGGTCGAAGCTCTCGCCGTAGTTACCGACCTGCTTGATGATATTGTAGACCCACTTCTCGTCGAGGCCGAGGGCCTTGCCCATGCCCGGGGTCACACCGAGGATGCGCTTGATCGTCGGGTTGTCGCTCTTCATCATCTCGTCGACGTTCTTCGAGGTGATGCCGTACTCCTCGGCCTCGAGCATGGCGTACAGCGACCAGCGCACGATGTCGGCGAACTGGTTGTCGCCGTGGCGCACCACCGGGCCCAGAGGCTCCTTGGAGATGATCTCCGGCAGGATGACGAAATCCTCGATTGTGAGCGGCGCCGGCACGTTGGCGGCCCGAGTCGCGGCAAGGGCCGAGCTATCCGTCGTATAGACGTCGCAACGGCCCGAGAAGAACGCCGCCCTGATCTCGTCGACCTTCTCGATGACGACCGGCTTGAAGGACATCTTGTTGGCGCGGAAGTAGTCGGCAAGGTTGAGTTCGGTTGTCGTGCCGGGCGCGACGCAGACCGTGGCGCCGTTCAGTTCCTTGGCGCTCTTGAGGCCGAGCTTCTTGGGCACCATGAAGCCCTGGCCGTCATAGTAGGTGACGCCGGTGAAGTCGAAGCCGAGCGCGGTGTCGCGCGTCAGCGTAACGGTCGTATTGTTGGACAATAGGTCGACTTCGCCCGACTGCAGGGCGGTGAAACGCTGCTGCGAGGTTAGTGGCACATATTTCACTTTTTCGGCATCGCCGAAGATGGCGGCGGCAACGGCGCGACAGACGTCGACGTTCAAGCCGACCCATTTGCCCTGGCTGTTGGCCAGATTGAAGCCGGCCGTGCCCGTTCCGACACCACAGAGGAGATTGCCGCGCGCCTTGATGGCATCGAGATGGGCGCCTGCCGTCACGGCCGTCGCCGAAAAAGCCACAGTAAGGCCGACTGCTACGGCCATGGTCACATTGCGCATTGAAGAGCCCCCTTGTTGTCTGCATTTCCCAGGGCGAGTTTCCGCTGCCGGGAGCTTATAGGCAACAGGTCAAATGAAAACCGCCGCCCCTTGGGGCGGCGGTTCACGTTCGGTTCGGTAGTCGGCCGGCCCTAGCGGATAGGCGGCGCGTACTGCAGGCCGCCCTTGGTCCACAGCTCGTTCTGGCCGCGGGTGATCTTGAGCGGCGAGCCGGCTCCGACATTGCGGTCGAAGCTCTCGCCGTAGTTACCGACCTGCTTGATGATGTTGTAGACCCACTTCTCGTCGACCCCGAGCGCCTTGCCCATACCCGGGGTGACGCCGAGGATGCGCTTGATCGTCGGGTTGTCGCTTTTCATCATCTCGTCGACGTTCTTGGACGTGATGCCGTATTCCTCGGCCTCGAGCATGGCATAGAACGCCCAGCGAACGATGTCGGCGAACTGGTTGTCGCCATGGCGCACCACCGGGCCGAGTGGCTCCTTGGAGATGATCTCCGGCAGGATGATGTAGTCTTCCGGCTTGGGCGAATTGGCGGCACGGGTCGCATAGAGGCCCGAGGCGTCCGTCGTGAACACGTCGCAGCGGCCGGCGAAGAACGCGGCGCGGACTTCCTCGACCTTCTCGATAACGACCGGTTTGAAGGTCATCTTGTTGGCGCGGAAATAGTCGGCGAGGTTGAGTTCCGTCGTCGTTCCGGGCTGCACGCAGACCGTGGCGCCGTTCAGTTCCTTGGCGCTCTTCACGCCGAGCTTCTTGTTTACCATGAAGCCCTGGCCGTCATAGTAGTTGACGCCGGTGAAGTCGAAGCCAAGCGCGGTGTCGCGCGTCAGCGTGTAGGTCGTGGTGCGCACCAGAAGATCGACCTCGCCCGACTGCAGGGCGGTGAAGCGCTGCTGCGCGGTCAGTGGCACATATTTCACTTTTTCGGCGTCGCCGAAGATCGCAGCCGCGACGGCGCGGCAGACGTCGAC
This sequence comes from Reyranella sp., assembly GCA_030679805.1. Lineage (GTDB taxonomy): Bacteria > Pseudomonadota > Alphaproteobacteria > Reyranellales > Reyranellaceae > Reyranella. Next base: position 6,862 of record JAUXST010000181.1, read on the forward strand.
ATCGAGGCCGGTCCACTTGCCCTGGCTGTCGGCTGCGGCGAAGCCCGCGACGCCGGTGTTGACACCGCAGATGAGCTGGCCGCGCGCCTTGATGGCATCCAGCTCCTTACCCGCGTACGCCGCCGTGGCGACACTGGCCAGCGTGGCCACGGCGATGCCGGCAGCCAGAAATTTATTCAACATGTGGTCTTTCCCTCGTGGTTGCCTCGAACACCCAATTGGCCGCCTTGCGCGACCGTTCCCCAGCGATGGTGCAATTCGTAGGCGATCAAACATGGAGGCGCAACGCCGCCGCGCGAAGCCCTCGGCAGCGGTTCCGCGGGGAACCGGTCAGAGCCGGTCCGAACTCCGGGACGAGAAGGGGCTGTGCGACCAGGGCTCGGCGCCCTGCAGTCCCGGAAACCGTTCCTGGTCGGATTGCGGCCGGCCGCCACGACGGTCGGCGCGCCGAACGTCCTGCTGCCACTGGCGGTAGGCGACCAGCGCCTCGCCGGTCAGCACGCTGTTGCCACCCTTTTCGGAGATGTAGGGCGCGGGATCGACGAACTGGCCGTTGACGATCACCGAGAAATGGAGATGCGAGCCGGTCGAACGACCGGTGGAGCCGACATAGCCGATCAGGTCGCCCTTGTGGACGCGGCTCCCCGGGCCCATGCCATCGGCGAAGCGCGACATGTGGGCGTAGAGGGATTCGAAATTGTCGGCGTGGCTGATTTTTATCGTACGGCCATAGTTGAAATACCAGCCCTGGTGGTTGATCACGCCATCGGCCGCCGCGAAGATCGGCTCGCCGGTTTTGCCTTCGAAATCGATGCCGTTGTGGAAGCCGCCGCCGCTCTTGCGGCCGTAGTAGCGCCGGGTGCCGAACGGTGAGGAGATGCGCGCATCCGGTCGCGGGTCAGCCAAAGCGGTGCCGCCCAATCGCCGCCCCTCGTCGTTGAACCAGCCCTCGGGCTGGTTGGGAGGCGAGAACCACCAGAACGACTGCTTGCTCTGCCCGTCGCCGAGGCTGGCGAGGAGGACGCGAGGGGTGCCGTCGACCGTGCGGCCATGGAGAACTTCGACCTTGGCGGCCGCCGGCGCGAAACCGGCCAAAGCCTGGGTGAGTTCCCTGAGCGTCGCCGCACTGGTGCCCGCCGGCGCCAGGCTGGAGACCAGCGTCGCGCTGCTGACCTTTACGAGTTTGACCGACCCGGCGACGACCGACCGGGCGCCAGGACCGGCGGCCGAGGCGGTGCTGGGGACCGTAGAAACCCGTTGATCGTCGCTCTCGGTGGCGCCCGGCGCGAGCTTGAAACCGAACGTGCCATCGCTCGCCCGTTCGAGTTCGACAGCCAGGGAACTGGCGGAAAAGAGTTGCAGGGCCACCAAGCGCTTGGGCCTATTGGCACCCTGCGATTCGAGGATGGCGCGGCCGGAGCTGGTCACTTTGGCGTCCAGCTTGCCCAAGGCCTTGCTGACGGCGTCGCCTGCCGCGGCGGCATCCGCCGGGTCGACCTTGAGGCTGATGAGCTGGTCGACGACAACGCCGTCGCTGGCGATCGAGAAGGGCTGGATATTGTCGTTGGGGGCTACGGGGGCTGCCTTGGTAGGCGCCCGGAGATGGTTTTTGGCGGGCGCCTTGACTTGGGCCATCGACCCGGCGGCGCAGAAGAGCTGGAAGGTGGAGACGGCGAGAGTGGCGGCTACGAGAGTGCGGACGGTTCGCCAACGCTGGGCGCGCTCGTCGCGCGTTGTCTTGGACGCCATCGGCTTCTCCCCGATCCATTGAACTCAACAAATTATCTTAGCGGGCAGTCTACGAACTCATCGACCTTGCCGGTCGGCGCCCCACGCGATGCCCTGCTGCGGTCGATACTGGCTACGGACTATCCACAAGTCCAACAAAAAGTTGCAAAAATGCAACACTCGTGCAATGTTATTAACTGATTGTTATATAATGGTTTTTTGATCTAGCGACGATGTCGATCCCGAAAGGTCACAGGCGGCAACGCGGCTGTACGAAGAGATTGCTGCATTGCGGGATAGCTCGCCAGGAGACCGGCGGCCTCCGCCATCTCCTCGACATCGTTGAACATCGGAACGCCGGCACGCTCCATGGTGGCGAACCAGTCGTCCTTCCCCGGCAGGGTTCCCATCATGCTGTGAAGCAGGGGGATCCGGGCGCTGGCGGCGAGGGTCGCCAGGCGGGCGATCACCGGGCCGGCGTCGACCATGAACGGCACCACATGGATCATCATGACCAGGTCGTAGGCGTGGGCGGCATGGTTCATGGCCGCCTCGAAGGCGAGCCCGAAACGGTCCTCGCGGGCGTCGGCCAGCAGGTCGATCGGGTTGGCGACCGACGCTTCCGGAGGCAATTGCTGGCGTAAGACTTCGGCCATGGCGGTCGGCAGGGCGCTGAGGTCGAGCCCCTCGAGCGCAGCCTGGTCGGCGCAGAGCACGCCCGGGCCACCCGAATTGGACAGGATCAGGGCCCGCTTGCCGAGTCCCCTCGGGAAGCGGCCGAACGCCTTGGCGGCCAGCAGCAGCCGGCGCAGGCTCTTCACCCGGACGATGCCGCACGAGGCGCAGAAGGTGTCGATGGCGGCATCGTCGTTGGCGATGGCACCAGTATGTGCCGAGGCCGCCCGCCCGCCGATCTCCGTTCGGCCACCAAAGAGGGCGATCACCGGCTTGGTCGCGGCCACGGCGCGGGCAACCTGGCGAAAGCGCTCGTGATCCTCGATCGATTCGACATACAGGAGGGCCGAGCCGATTTCCGGGCGGTCGCCCAGCCAGGCGAGGTAGTCCTCGACGCCGAGATGAACGGCGTTGCCGACCGAGACCACCGACACGAGCGGCAGACCGCGGGCATTGGCCTTGTCGATGAACTCTTCGGCGAGCGCCCCCGATTGAGAGATGAAGGCGAGACCGTTGCCCGAACCTGCCGCCGTCCCGGGCGGCAAGTCGCGCAGGAAGGTCGCGGCGAAGCGCCAGGCTGGATCGAGATGAATGACACCGGCGCAGTTCGGCCCTGCGATCGTGAGGCCGCGATCGGCCGCAAGCTTCACCAGTGCTTCGTTGCGTGCCACGCCGACGGCGCCGGCTTCGGCGAAACCACCGGGCAGAATGAGGAGGTTGCGAATCCCGCGGTCCGCCGACTCGCGGACGGCGTCGAGGATGGCGTCGGGGCGGATGACGATGACGGCGAGGTCGACGGGCGGGTCGATGGCGCCGATCGAGGTCACCGACTCGTAACCGAAGATCGTGCCGCCCTTGGGATTGACTGGCACGACGCGACCGCCATATCCGGCTTGGCGCAGCATCTGCATGATGGCGCCGCCGGAAGACGTTGCACGCTCGCCGGCGCCAATGACGGCGATGCTGCGGGGCGCGAAGAACGGCGCGAGGTCGCGGGCGGGATCGTTCATGATGGTCCGTTGCAGCACAGGTGGAGAGGGAGGACAAGTTGGCCGATCCGATCGAACTTCTGATCCAGGGCCGTGAGCACGATCTGGGCGACGGCTTTGCCGTCCGACGTGTGCTGCCGAGCGTGAAGCGCCGGATGGTCGGACCGTTCGTCTTCCTCGACCACTTCGGACCGATGGCCGTGCCGCCGGGCGGCGGCATGGAGGTGCGGCCGCACCCGCATATCGGTCTCGCCACCGTCTCCTACCTGTTCGAGGGCGGCATCTTTCATCGCGACAGCCTGGGCTATGCCCAGGCGATCAAGCCGGGCGACGTCAACTGGATGACCGCCGGCAGCGGCATCGCCCACAGCGAACGCACCGAACCGGAGATGCGGCGCACCGGTTTCCGAATGCACGGCGTCCAGACCTGGGTGGCATTGCCCAAAACGCATGAGGAGACGGCGCCGGCCTTCGAGCATGTCGAGGCGGCGAAGCTGCCGGCTTGGACCGAGGCTGGCGCGGCGCTCCGGCTGATCGTCGGCAGCTATGCTGGGCGCACCGCACCGACGACGCACTTCTCGCCGATCTTCTATGTCGGGGCGGAACTGACGGCTGGAGCCGCCCTCGCAGTGTCGGCAGAGCATGCAGAGCGCGCCGTCTATATTGCCGACGGCAGCGTCACGATCGGGGATCGCGCGCTTGTGGTCGGCGACTTGGCAGTGCTGGCCGGCGGCGTCGCGGCCGGGCTGGTGGCTGGCGTCGACGGTGCCAAGCTGATGTTGTTGGGCGGCGCTCCGATGGACGGTCCGCGCCACATCTGGTGGAACTTCGTGTCGTCGTCGAAGGAGCGGATCGAAAAGGCCAAGGCCGATTGGAAGGAAGGCCGGTTCGCCAAGGTGCCGGGTGATCCGGAGTTCATTCCGCTGCCGGACAGGTAGCGCCGGCTACTTCTTCTCGACGTTCCAGAACACCGTGACCGGCGACTCGATGTTGCCGCTCACGTTCTTGCGCCGCGCCATGGGCTGGAGGAACTGGCCGAGCGGCATGGTGACGCCCTCGCTGATGATGCGCCGCTGGACCTGCTCGGCGATGGCGAGCTGCTTCTTCGGGTCGCTTTCGCGGACGAACGCCGCGCGCAGCCTCTCGATCTCCTCGTCGAGCGGCCAGCCGAACTGGGCGCGGTCGCCGCTCGCTTCGGCATAGTGGTTGTTGACCGGATCGATCAGCAGGACAGCCGATGCCGCCGTCATGGCGATGTTCCAGCCGCCCTGGGCGACAGGGTCCTTCTTGGCGCGCCGGCTGACCAGCGTCTGCCAGTCCATCGACTGCATGTCGACCTTGAAGCCGCCGCGTTCCAGCAAGGTCTTGGCCACAGGCGCAAGGTTGGTCAGCACCGCGAGGTCGGTCGACTGCAGCACGACGATCGGCGTGCCGTCGTAGCCCAATTCCTTCAGGAGCTTCTTCGAGTCATCGAAGCGCGATTCGAACATCCCTTCCATGCCGGCCGACGTCTCGAGCGGCGCGCCGCAGCCGAACATGGCCTTGCAGACCTTGTAGTAGCGCGGGTCGCCGATGACGGCGCGCAGGAAGTCTTCCTGGTTGAGCGCCAGTGCCGCCGCCCGGCGGTAGCGCACGTCGTTGAACGGCGGCTGCTTCCAGTTGAAGCGGAGGACATAGGTCGAGCCGAGCTTGTCGGGAATGACGATTTCGACGTTCTTGTCCTTCTCCAGCACCGGCAGCAGGTCGTGGGCGGGCTGTTCGATCATGTCGATCTCGCCCGACAGCAGGGCGTTGATCGCCGTCTGGGAGTCGGGAATCGAGACCCATTCGATGCGGTCGACCTTGGCGACCTTGCCGCCGGCCAGGCCCGATGGCGGCTCGGAACGCGGCTTGTAGTCGGGATTGCGGATGTAGACGACCTTCTCGCCGGGCTTCCATTCGTCCTTCTTGAAGACGAAGGGGCCGGAGCCGGTGGTGTCGGCAATCTGCTGGCTGACCGGCGTTTCCGCCACGCGCTTGGGCATGACGAAGAGCGGCACCGATGCCGGCTTTGCCAGCGACTTCAGCATCAGCCCGTAGGGTTCCTTGAGCACGATTTGGAAGATGCGGTCGTCGAGCGCCTTCATCTCTTTGGTCGACTTGGCGAGCAGTCCGCCCAGCGTGTCCTTCTCGGTCCAGCGTTTGATCGACGGCAGGACGTCGGCCGAGGTGACGGGCGTTCCGTCGTGCCATTTGAGGCCGTCGCGCAGCTTGAAGGTCCAGGTGAGCTGGTCGTCGCTCACGGTCCAGCTCTCGACCATCTGCGACCGCGGTTCGAGCTTGGCGTCGAGTGCGAACAGCGAGTCGTAGATCAGGTAGCCGTGATTGCGCACGATATAGGCGGTGGTCCAGACCGGATCGAGGATCTTCAGATCCGAGTGCATGACCACGCGCAGGGTCTTGTTCGACTGCGCGATGGCGGGGCCGACAACGAGCAGGGCCCAAGCCCCTGCTATGAGGGCAAGGAGCGAACGACGCAGCATGGCACTCTCCTTCAGGAGACGGTCGGTGGCGTCCAGGTCGTGTCGTCATCGAGCGGATAGACCGGCCGCGGCAGCTTGGTCCAAGTGAAGTTCTCAAGCACCGGCGACGTCAAGCCGGGGCAGTCGACCTCGTAGATTTGCTCGGGCTTGAAGAATTCGTCGAAGCCGCCACGGAAATGGCCGCGACTCTTGACGACAACAACGCGCGCCTGGGCGATGTCGAGGCCGAACATCTCGAACTGGCGCGGATCCATGCACTGGCAGCGATAGCTGATGACGACGACCTGGATGCCGCCGAGGTCGAGCAGCGCCGAGGGTCCCATGTCGGCCGAGACATTCTTCAGCACGCCGCGACGCCCGACATATTCCCCGTTCGAGAGTTTCACGACCTTGGCCGGACAGTCGTAGGGCAGGGAGAATTCCTGGTGTTCCTCGGTGTTGAAGGAGGCGGTGAAGGTGGCGCCTTCGCCCAGTCCGTGCGCCTTCGCCGCCAGTGCAGCATCGTTGAACACGCCGAAAATGACGTTCTGCGTGCCGGCGCTCTTCAGCGCGCGCAGCAGGTAGGTCGTGTTACCGCGACCGCCACCGCCGGGATTGTCGGCGACGTCGGCCAGGATGATCGGTTTGCGACGTCGGTCGCGGCCGACCGAGGCGGCAAGCTGGACGGCGTCGCCCAGCGACATCATCGCGCGCTTGAAGCGTTCCTTCATGGCCCAGGCCCGCTTGGCGATGTCGAGCGAGAGATCGGCGGCAGCCTGGCGGTTGCCGTTGCGCGCCGTGACGACCGCGGTGAGGCCGTTCTTGGGGCTGTCGCTGTAGGCGAAGCCCGCCATCACTGAGACGTTCAGGATGTCGCCGCCTACCTTGGTCTGGCCATACCTGACGAGGTCGGCATAGGGGCCCTTGGCGGTGAGCAGCGCGATCTGCGGCGCCACGATCGGCACCTTGACCATGGTGATGGCGGTCCTGGTGCCGGCGAGGCACTCGCGCATGTGCTTGGCGGCCTCGACGCCGCGCTCGTAGATGTCGTTGTGCGGGTTCTCGAGGTAGCCGACGAACACCGAGATATTGTCGATCATCTTGCGTGAGACGTTGGCATGGAGATCGAACACGACGACCACCGGGATATCGGCGCCGACGACACGGCGCACGACCTCGAACAGGTCGCCGTCGGGATCGTCAGTACCCTGGGCGAGGGCCGCGCCGTGGCTCGAGATGAACACCGCATCGAGCGGCAGGGAGGATTTGAGGCCGGCTTCGATTTCGTGCAGGAAATTGCGAAAGAAACTCTCCTCGACCGGACCGCCCGGCTGGGCGAGCGACACGCGCAGCGGCACTGGCGTCCATTGGGCGGTGCGGTCCATCTCGGTGAAGAAGCCCGGCAGGTCCGGCATGGTGATCGACGCGCCGGAGCGCGCCTCGCTCACGATGCGATTGCCGCGGATATCGACATCCTGCTCGAAATCGGCGGCCGTTGTGACGGGCGAGAAGCGGTTGCACTCGATGGCAAAGCCCAGGATGGCGATGCGCGGGTTGTCGCTGGACACGGTCTCCTCCTTAGGCGGCAAACGCGGGCTCGTAGGCGAAGAGCCCGGCTTGGCCGCCGGTGTGGATGAACACAATGTTCTCATCCTTGGCAAACATCTGCTTGCGTACGAGGTCGATCAGTCCCGACATCGCCTTGCCGGAATAGACCGGATCGAGCAGCACAGCCTCGGTCTCGGCGAGCAAGCTGACGGCCTCCTTCATGCCCGGGGTGGGAATGCCGTAGGCCTCGCCGAAATAGCTGTCGTTGGCCTCGATGCTGTCGCGGGCGATCGCGCCTTTCAGACCGAGCAGGTCGGCCGTGGCGTCGACCAGCTTGCCGACATTGGCTTCCTGGTTGGCGCGCGGCCGCCCGACGGTGATACCGAGCACGCGCACGCCGCTTTGCGAGGCGGCGAAGCCCGCGACTAGCCCGGCCTGGGTGCCGCTGCTGCCGGTCGCATGCACCACGCGGTCGACGCGGATGTCGCGCTCGGCCGCCTGCTGCAGGATTTCGAGGGCGCAGCCGACATAGCCTAGAGCGCCGATCGCGTTCGAGCCGCCACCGGGGATGACGTAGGGTCGTCCGCCGCTCTTCCTGACCTCTTCGGCCGACAGTTCGGCGGCAGCCGTCATCGAACTGTCGCGCGGCACGTACTTGAGGCTGGCCCCCAACAACCGATCGAGCAGCACGTTGCCGTTGTGGCGATAGGCATCGGTCGGTTGCGAAACGCGTTCCTCCAGCACGAGGATGCATTTCAAACCGAGTTTCGCAGCGGCCGCCGCCGTCTGGCGCGCATGGTTGGACTGCAGGGCTCCCACGGTGATCAACGTGTCGGCGCCCTGCTTCAACGCGTCGGCCACGAGATATTCGAGCTTGCGGGTCTTGTTGCCGCCGGTGGCGAGGCCGGTGCAGTCGTCGCGCTTGATCCAGAGGTTCGGTCCGCCGAGCCGGATGCTGAGGCGGGTCATCGGTTCGAGCGGCGTCGGCAGGTGACCCAGACGCACGCGCGGAAAGCGGCCCAACTGCAGCAACGTCCTGTCTCCCTCTAGCGTTGGCGGGCGAGAAACGCCTCGACCAGCCCGTTGAACGTAGCGGCCTGCTCGAAGTATGGCGAGTGGCCGGCGTCGGCCATCAGGGTGGCTTCGCCGCAGGGCAGGGTTGCCGCGATGGCCCTTGCCAGAAAGGGCGGGAAGACCACGTCCTCGCCGCCGGCGATCAGAAGTGTGGGCACATTGAAGGCCTCGAACTCGGCCGAGCTGCGGTTTGCCGTGCGACGGAGGCCCGCGCGCAGCTTCTCCTTGTCGAGCACGCCCGCCATCTCGTCGATGCCGCGATAGAGAAGGTGGAGTGCAGGCGAACGTTCCGCCGCAGGTGCGCCGATCGCGGGGTGGATTCCCTTGGCGACGCCATCCGTGACCTTGGCCTCGGCATCCTTCAGCCATGCATCGTACTGTTTGCCGCCCGACGGATCGCAGCGGCGGCGGTCGAGCGTGCCGGAAGTCGAGCTCAGCACCAGTGCTTTTACGCGCGCCGGATGGGCGATGGCGTATTCGAGCATCGTCCAGCCGCCCATCGACTGGCCGACGAGGCGCACGTCGGGGAATTTCAGACGGTCGATCAGGGCGCCGAGATCGTCTGCATAATCGGCCGGATCGGGCCCGCCGGCGATGGCTGTGGAAGGCGCGAAGCCGCGATGGGCGAAAGCCACGCATGTATAATGCGGCGCGAAGTGCGCGACCTGCTGCCACCAGCTGGTATGATTGCCACCCAAACCATGTGCGAACAGCAGCGCCGGCCCGCGACCCGACACTTCGTAGTAGAGATCGCCGAACGGACGTCTTAGGCGGCCAACTGTTCGCTGGGGGGCGCTGTAGGAAGTCATGCGTAGCCCTCTCAGAAGAGGACCAGCCTAGAGCCCAGGATGCCGAGCGGCCAGCGGCCGGCGGCATAGAGACGAAACTTGCTTTCGAAGGGCGAAGCGGGCTTCTCGGCGAGGCGGGCGACCGCCAATTGATAGACCGCCTGGGAGGCAGCGCCAGCCGCGACATGGATCGAGGCGGCAGCCGCCCTGCCCATGCGGGCCGCCGCAGTCGCGGCCTTGCCATGCACCAGGTCGCCGGTTTCTGTCGTGAGGTCGGTGAGCGAGGACCACAGCGCGCGCTCCGGATAGAGCGTCTCGGCCTCGGTGAGCAGCCGCCGCCGCAAGGCCTCTTCGCGATCCCACCACGCCGGCGCCCAGTCGGGCGCCTTCAACAGTCGCTCGGCGTCGGGCCAATCACGCGCCACGCCGATCTCCGGTGAGTCGAACCCGAGCGCCGCGATGTATGCGACGGCATCGCTGCGGTCGCCTTCTGTCAGCGGCTCGCCCAACGCGGCGAACCACGATGCCGCGCGAACCTCGGCCCGTAGCGCCTCGAGCCGAGGACCGGGCAGGGCCTTGTTGACCCCGTTCACGCTGCTTGCCGAATCTCCGGCAGGGTCAGGCCGTACTTGGCGGCCACCTCGGTGGCGCGTTTCACATAGTCCTGGCGCATGTCGTCGTTGGTGCGCTGCTTGATCTTCCACTTGCGGAAGATCTCGTTGTTGCGCGACTTCGAGCCGCCGAAGAAGGACGGCAGGTAGGGATAGTATTCGTTTACCGCCGCCTGCAGCCGCGCCTTGCCGTCGGGCGTCTTCACCAACTCGGCGGAGAAGTCCTCGCCGAACTGCGCATGGAACCGTTCCTCCGGCATGGTCGCGCGCGCCAGATTGCGCAGGGGATGGAAGGTGCAATGGAGCAGGTCCTCGACCTGCAGGATCTCCGCGAGGTCGGCCAGCAGCTTGATGGCGACGAACTCCTCCCAGGTTTTCAGCGGGAACTCGAAGATCGACAGCGGCTTCTTGCCGGTGCTTGGCACCATGCGCTCCTCGGGGATGCCCATCTGCACGCCGAGCTGCTTGAAGCGCACGTGGTGGCCGTACTCTTCCATGGCCACGCGGCAGGTCAGCCATTTGGCGTAGGGTGTCGGCGCATAGGCGATTGCCGGCTCGTCGAACACCTGCGCGCCGTAGAGTTCGTTGATGGCGTGGCTGATCACGAGCTTGGAGACCGCCTCGCGATATTCCTCGGGCGCGTCCTTCAGCTCTTCCACGGTCTTCACGACGATGTCGGTCATGGCGGGTCTCCTCAGACGAGGGGTTCGGTGTTGAAGGCTTCGAGATCAGTGGTGAGGTCGGTGAATTTCGGCCCCAGCTTTGCGAGCATGTCCTGGGCAAGCGTGGCCTGCGCTCCGGCCTCCATCGTCGTGACGGGCCGCGGCTGGCCGAACAGGAAGACTTCTCGGCCGCGCACACCCAGCAGCTGGCCGGTGATGGCCTTGCCAGCCGGCGAGCATAGCGCCGTCACGGCATTGGCGACATGATGCGCACCGATCTTGAGTGCGCGTTCCTTATAAGTCTTCTGCGCCTCGTTGGCCGGCTGGATGATGTCGGTCACGCGCGTTCTCGCAAACGGCGCCACGGCGTTGGCCGTGATCTGGGCGCGGGCGAGATCCATCGCCGTCACGCGGGTGAGACCGAACAAGCCGGCCTTGGCGCTGGCATAGGCCGCCTGGCCGAGATTGCCGTAGAGCCCGGCCGAGGAGACGATGTTGACGATGCGGCCCCAGTCGTACCCTTCCTTGCCGCCGCGGCCCGCCTTGCCCTGCTCGCGCATGAGGCCGGAGGCGGCGTTGATCAGATAGAAGGCGGCCGAGAGGTTGGTGCGGATCACCGCGTCCCAGTCGCGCGGATCGGCGCGGAAGACGAAGGCATCGCGCAGGATCGCGGCGTTGTTCACTATGATGTCGATGCCGCCGAAATGCGTCACCGCCATGTCAACCAGTTGTTTGGCCACGCCCGGCGAGGCGACGCTTTCGCTGAAGGGCACCGCGTTCTTGCCGAGCGCTCTGGCTGTTTCGCGTGCGACTGCGGGGTCGCCGTCGTCACCCGAGATCGAGGCGCCGTTGTCGGCCACGATCACTTTCGCTCCTTGGGCCACCAGCGCCTCGGCGATGGCGCGGCCGATGCCACGGCCGGCGCCGGTGACGATCGCCGCGCGTCCTTCCAACAAAGCAGTCATTGTTCCGCTCCCGTTTTCTTGTTGGCGC
>JAUXST010000184.1 GCA_030679805.1 Reyranella sp.
GGGCAGCATGTCGCTCACCGCCTTGCTCGTCATCCTGATGCTGGGCATCGAAATCTTCCGGCCTATGCGCGAACTCCGAACCGTGCTGCACCAGGGCATGGTCGGTCTCTCCGCCGCCCAGGGCATCTACCGCATCCTCGACGACACGCCCGGCGTCGCCGATGCACCGCCCGCCCCGCTCGACAAGGCGCTGGCACCCTCGATCGCCTTCGAGGAGGTGCGCTTCGCCTATCCCGGCACACGTCGCACCGTTCACGACGGCCTCTCGTTCCGTGCCGAAGCCGGCGAGCGGCTGGGGCTGGTCGGGCCCTCGGGTGGCGGCAAGTCGTCGATCGTGCGGCTCCTGCTGCGCTTCTACGATCCCGATTCGGGCCGCATCACGCTCGGCGGCCACGACCTGCGCACGCTTTCCTTCGCGCAGATCCGCTCGCTGATCTCGGTCGTCAACCAGGACACCTTCCTATTCCATGGCACGGTCGAGGAGAACATCCGCCTCGGCAAGCCCGGCGCCTCGCAGCAGGAGCTCGAGGACGCTGCGCGTGCGGCCAACATCCACGAGTTCATCCGCTCCCTGCCGCAGGGTTATGGAACGGTCATCGGAGAGAAGGGCATCAAGCTTTCCGGCGGCCAGCGCCAGCGCCTCGCCATCGCCCGCGCGCTGCTGCGCGACACGCCGATCCTGGTGCTCGACGAGGCGCTGTCGGCCGTCGACGCCGAGAACGAGGCGGTGATCCAGGAGGCGCTCGACCGGCTGATGCAGGGCCGCACGACGCTGATCCTCGCCCATCGCCTCTCCAGCATCATCGACTGCGACCGCATCCTCGTCCTCGACGGCGGACGGGTCGCCGAGCAGGGCAAGCACGCCGCCTTGATGCGCCAGGGCGGCGTCTATGCCGGACTGATGGCCGAGCAGGCGCGCGAGCGCCATGGCGCTGCGGCGTCGGACCTCATCGACGCACCGGCGCGCATCGAAAGCGTGGCCGACACGCCGGGCGGTGCGATCAAGCCGGTCACCGAAGGCATCATCAAGGCCGAGGGACTCACCTGGTATCAGGTCGTGGCGACGCTGATGAAGGTGATCCTGCCGTGGAAGGGCAAGCTCACCCTCACCTTCACCCTGGGCGTGCTGCGCGTCGTTTCCTTCATCGGCGTCGGCGTGCTGTCGGCGCTGATCGTGCTGGCGCTCAAGAACCACCAGCCGATCGGCGGCTATGCCGTGGCACTCGCGGTCATCGCGCCTGTGTCGGGCATTCTCCATTGGCTGGAATCTTGGATGGCGCACGACATGGCCTTCCGCCTGCTGGCGGAGATGCGCATCGATGCCTTCCGCAAGCTGGAGGCGCTGGCGCCCGCCTATCTCGTGCGCCGCCGCACCGGCGATCTGATGGCGCTGGCCACCCACGACATCGAACTGGTCGAGTATTTCTTCGCCCACACCGTGGCGCCGGCCTTCGTGGCGCTGCTGGTGCCCGCGGTCGTGCTGGCAGCACTTGCCTGGGCCAGCGGCTGGCTGGCGCTGGCGTTGTTGCCGTTCCTGCTCGCCGTCGGTCTCAGCCCCTTCCTGATGCGCAAGCGCGTCGATCGGCTGGGCAGCGAGGCGCGCGAAGCGGCGGGCGAGCTCGGCGCCTTCGCCGTCGATTCGGTGCAGGGCCTTGGCGAGATCGTGGCCTTCCAGCAGGAGACGTCGCGCGGCGGCAAGCTCGATGCGCTGTCGCAGCGCCACATCGATCTGCGCCTGCCGTTCTTCCGCGAACTCACACTGCAGCACGCCATCCTCGAAATGCTGACCGGCCTCGGCGGCCTTGCTGTCGTGGTCGCGGGTGCCGCGCTCGCGTCGCGGGGCGCGCTCGATCCCGGGCTGCTGCCGCTCATGACCATCCTCGCGATGGCCGCCTTCCTGCCGGTGTCGGAGATCGCCCAGATCGGCCGCCAGCTCGCGGATACCCTCGGTGCCACGCGCAGAGTCTATGCGCTGGCCAACGAGCCGATCCCGGTGCGCGACGGACCGGGCGTTCCAGCGCGCAAGGGTGCCGCCGCGCTGGCGCTCGAAGGCGTCAGCTTCACCTATCCCGGCCAGTCGCGCCGTGCCCTCTCGGGCGTGAGCTTCACCATCCCTGCCGGCAAAACGGTGGCGCTGGTCGGCACCTCGGGCGCCGGCAAGACGACGACGGCGCAGCTGCTGATGCGCTTCTGGGATCCCGACTCAGGGTCCATCACGCTGAATGGCGCCGATCTGCGAGACTACAAGCTCGACGAGCTGCGCCGCCTGATCGCGCTCGTGGCGCAGGACACCTACCTGTTCAACGACACGCTGCGTGCCAACATCCTGATCGCCCGTCCCGAAGCCTCGGAAGCCGAGCTGCTGGCGGCCGTCCAGCACGCCTCGCTCTCCGATCTCGTCGCGGCTCTCCCGGAAGGTCTCGACTCGCCCGTCGGCGAGCGCGGCACCAGCCTGTCGGGCGGCCAGCGCCAGCGCGTCGCCATCGCCCGCGCTTTCCTGAAGGACGCGCCGATCCTGGTGCTCGACGAGGCGACCTCGCATCTCGATGCGGTGAACGAGCAGGCCGTCCGCCGCGCCCTCGACCTGCTGCAATCCGACCGCACCACCATCGTCATCGCCCACCGCCTATCGACGGTGCGAGATGCCGACCTGATCGTGGTGCTGGACGAGGGCCGCGTCGCCGAGACCGGCACGCACGCCTCTCTCCTGGCGAAAGGCGGCCTCTATGCCCGACTGGTGTCGCGCCAGCTTGCGGCGGTCTATGCGCCGGCCGCACAATGAGGGCATGAAGCGTCCGCGCCAGCTCCACCTCAATCTCTTCATCCAGAGCCGCGGCCATCACGAGGCGTCGTGGCGGCATCCGGCCTCCTCGCCGCTGGCGCTGAGCGACATCGCCTACTATCGCGATGTGACCGAGCGCGCCGAGTCAGGGCTGTTCGACTCGATCTTCCTAGCCGATCAGCTGGCGCTGGCCGACACGGCGGCGCAGGCCGGCACCACCTGGCTGGAGCCGATCACGGCGCTGGGCGCGCTGGCGGCCTCGACCAGCCACATCGGCCTGATCGCCACGGCCTCCACCACCTACTCCGAGCCGTTCAACCTCGCGCGCCAGTTCGCCTCGCTCGACCACATCAGCGGCGGACGCGTCGGCTGGAACATCGTGACCTCGTGGCTGGCGGCGGCGGCGCGCAACTACGGCGCCGCCGGCCAGGTGAGCCACGCCGACCGCTACGCCCGCGGCGAGGAGTTCGTCGAGGTCGTGAAGGCGCTGTGGGACAGCTGGGCCGATGATGCCGTGCTCGACGATCGCGCCGGCGGCCGCTACGCACGCGCCGACCGCATCCGGCCGATCGACCACGCCGGCGCGCACTATGCCGTGGCGGGGCCGCTCAACATGCCGCGCGGCCCGCAGGGCCGGCCGGTGTTCGTGCAGGCGGGCTCGTCCGAAACCGGCCGCCGCTTCGCCGCGCGCCACGCCGAGGCGGTGTTCACCGCGCAGATGGAAAAGGCCACGGCGCAGGAATTCTATGCCGACCTGAAGCGACTCGTGGTGGCCGAGGGCCGTGCACCCGACCAGGCGCTGATCCTGCCCGGCCTCAGCCCGGTGATCGCCGCCACCGAAGCCGAGGCGCAACGCACCGCGCGCGAGCTCAACGACCTCACCGACCCCGAGGTCGGGCGCAGGCGTCTGAGCGGCCGCTTCGGCGGCCACGACTTCTCGCACCTGCCGCTCGACCGGCCGCTGGCGCCGGAGGATTTTCCCGATCCCGGCACCGTCGAGGCGGCGCGCAGCCGGACCGAGGTGATCGTGGGCCTGGTGCGGCGCGAGAAGTTCACGCTGCGGCAGCTCCTCGCCTACCTCGCCGGCGCGCGCGGCCACTACACCACCGCGGGTACGCCGGAGCAGATCGCCGATCTTATCGAGGACTGGTTCAACGACGGCGCCGCCGACGGCTTCAACGTCATGCCGCCGCTGCTGCCGGCGATGCTCGACGTCTTCGTGGCCGAGGTGATCCCGCTCCTGCAGAAGCGCGGGCTGTTCCGTACGGCCTACGAGGGCAATACGCTGCGCGAGCATTTCGGACTCGCCCGGCCCGAGAACCGCTTCTAACGTCACGACGCAAGAGGAGGCTCCCATGTTCAGCCATGTCACCATCGGCAGCAACGACCTCGCCAAGGCAAAGCCCTTCTACGATGCGCTCCTGAACCCGCTCGACCTCGTCCGCCAGATGGATTTCCCCAATGCCGTCGGTTACGGCGCCGCCAGCGGACGGCCGCAGCTCTGGGTGCTGAGCCCGCTCGACAAGGCGCCGGCGACGGTCGGCAACGGCATCACCATCGGCCTCGAGGCCACCAATCGCGCCGCCGTCGACGCCGCGCACAAGGCGGGACTTGCCGCCGGCGGCAAGGACGAGGGCGCCCCGGGAATCCGCGCCCACTATCATCCCAACTACTACGGCGCCTACCTGCGCGATCCCGACGGCAACAAGATCTGCGTCGTCTGTCACCGGCCGGCCTAGGACCGGGACGGCGGCACCTTTCGCCTTCTGCTGCGTTGTCCTGTACGTATCATCGCAATGGTCAGCCCCCTCACCCGCCGCTCCCTGGTCGCCGCGTTCGCCGTCCCGGCGAGCGCCGGCGCGCAGACCACGCTGCCCTACGGGACGATCCGGATATTCATCGGCTATCCGTCGAGCGGCGGCTCGGACTCGCTGGTGCATGTCATCGCCGGCGCCTTGCAGCAGCAGATCGGCCGATCCGTTACCGTCGACTACAAGCCGGGCCCCTCCGGCGCCGCTGCCGGCGAGCAACTCAAGAAGTCGGCGCCGAACGGCAACACGCTCGCCTTCATTCCGAGCGCCACCATGGTGGGCAAGCTCATCAGGCCCGACTTCCCGTTCAACCCGCAGACCGACCTCCAGCCGCTGACGCTCGCCGGCACCTATCCGACGGCCTTCGCCGTCTCGCCCAAGATCGGGGTCGCGGACCTTGCCGAGTATGTTGCCTGGCTGAAGGCGGGCGATGCGACGCGCGCCCGCTTCGGCACCACGACGCCGGATTCCTTCACGCAGTATTTCGGCACCATGGTGGGGCGCGAAATCGGCGTGCCGCTCGAAGCCGTCCCCTACAATGGCGCGCGACCGCTGGTGGCCGACCTCGAGCAGGGGCGCATCCCCGCCGGCACCGGCGGCATGACGTCCTTCCTCGCGCCCCATCGCGGCGGCCGGCTGAAGGTGCTGATGATCTCCGCCGCCAAGCGCCTGAAGGTGGCGCCTCAGGTTCCGACGGTCGTCGAGCTGGGCTTTCCCAAGCTGGTTCAGACCAACTGGTATGCGTTCTTCGCGCCGCCCGGCATGTCGGCGCCACTGGTCGCGGCCTGGACCGCGGAACTCAGGAAGGCTCTCCAATCGAGGGAAGTCTCGGAACAGCTGGGGCAATTGGGCTTCGAGGTCCAGACCTCCTCGCCGGACGAGCTGTCGGAACGGCTTGCTTCGGACTTCCGGAACTGGAAAGAGCTTCTTGACTCTCTCGGCGTCAAGCCGATCAATTGACTTCCGCGACAAGGAGCAGCGCATGCCGCCGTTCAAGGTGTTCTGGCAGCCGGGTTGAACCAGCTGCCTGAGACTCAAAGAGTTTCTATCGGTCCGTGGGATCGACTTCGTCTCCGTAAACGTCCTTGAAGATCCGGCCGGTCTCGCCGAACTGCAGAAGCTTGGCGCCCGCTCGGTGCCGGTGCTGTCGCGCGGCGACAAATTCACCTTCGGCCAGAGTACCAAGCAGATCGTCGAGTTCCTCGGCATCGACGAGAAGTCCGGCCCCGAGCTCTCGCCGGCCGAGCTCCAGGCCCGCCTCGACAAGTTCATGACCGCGGCGATCGAACTCTTGCCGCTGATGCCCTACGACCGCCTCGACACCCATGTGCCGGGCCGGCCGCGCAGCTATCGCACGCTCGGCTTCCATCTCTTCCGCGTCGTCGAGAACTTGCCAGACATGATTCACCCGCAGCTCCATCGCCGCCTTGTCGAAGATGTCCACCGCTCCCGGCAAGAGATCTGCAATCGTCTCCGCTAACTCTTGGTTCGATTTTTTTTCAGCTCCTCA
>JAUXST010000189.1 GCA_030679805.1 Reyranella sp.
CAGCGGCACGTCGCTCGCCATCGCATGATAGGCGGCGGACGTGAACAGGCCGGCGAAGCGGCGCTCGCCGGTGACCCTTCCGTCGGTGTCGCAGGTCTTCACGATCACGCAATCGAGCGGCCCGCTGCGATGGACCAGCGATGCGCGATCGGCCTTCACGATCAGGATGTTGTCGGCGCCGCGGGCGAAGCGGGCCATGGCCTCGCCGCCGCCCAGCCCGGCATCGAACAGCCGCGCCTCGTCGCGGCGCAGGATGCCGAGCGCCGAGCCCGGCATGATGTCGTAGCGCAGGCCGCCCGCTTGCGCGGGATCGTCGACATAGCGATAGCGGCGATGGCCGAGGAAGGTGAAATTGCCCGCTTCCAGCCACTGCAGAAAATCCTCGTATTCGTCCTGAAGGGCTGCACGGCGCGGCGCCAGATCGGCGATGGCGTCGAGGCAGGCCTGGCGCATCGGCCGCCAGTCGTCGACCGCGAGGCGGACCTCGGCCAGCACGCGCGTGAGTGCGGCGGTGATCTCGTCGAGCTGGCCCGGCTCGGCCTGGCGGTCGATCTCGATGTGCATCATCGATTCGGGCCGGCCCCCTCTTTCACCCGATACGGCGCCGGCACCCGATACGGCGTTGGCCTCGGGGCCGAAGTCGAGGAGGTCGCCGTCGAGGTCGCGGCGCACGGCCAGCACCGGATGGGCCAATAGATGGACGTTGATTTCGCGGCGGGTGAGCTCGTTGGTGATCGAATCGACCAGGAACGGCATGTCGTCGTTGACGATGTGGACGATGCTGTGCCGGCTCTCGAAGCCGTGGGCCTCTTCGGTCGGGTTGAACATCCGGACCTTGGCGATGCCGGGCAGGCGGCGGCGGGCGAAGGCCAGCAGGGCGAGCGCGATGGCGGCGCGCTGTTCGGCCGGGGCGGCCGCCAGGTCCTTGTCGGCCAACCGCTCGAAAACCCGTCGCGCGAAGGTGGCGCCCTGCTCGCCGCCGGCCCTGAGGGCGGCAGCCGAGATGGCATCCAAGCCGTAAAGCCGCGGCGCCGGTGCGATGGCCATATCTTGTGTTTCCTCTCGTTGGCGTCCGGCGGGATGTTACGCCGCCATGTGACAATCTGACGACGATCAGTCGCGACGCCAAAAGTGCCTATCGCATCTCGCGTTTTGCGATCTGCTCCGATGCGATTGAGCCGATTCGCTGGCGTTTCTGTTTCCAGCCCACGGAATCCGCGGCAAAGCGCGTTTTGTTCTCATTGAATGCTGCAACTGCGAAGGTTCGCACGCAGCCTAAAAAACTAATTTTCAAAGTCTGTTTTCTCTATTATTTACAGTTGGTTAATCAACCATTCTTGAGATTCACACGCGGGGAAAAAAATTGCCGATGACAGCCACCACAGGTGCCGTATCATCTATGGATAGTGGGGGGAGCGA
>JAUXST010000197.1 GCA_030679805.1 Reyranella sp.
CCATCCGGCGCGACATCCATCGACATCCCGAGACGGCGTTCGAGGAGGAGCGGACCTCGCAGATCGTGGCCGACAAGCTCACCTCCTGGGGCATCGCGGTCCATCGCGGCCTGGCCACCACCGGCGTCGTCGGCACGCTGAAGGGCAACCGGCCGGGCCAGAAGACGATCGGGCTGCGCGCCGACATGGACGCGCTGCACCTGCAGGAGAAGAACGACTTCGACTACACCTCGCAGGTCCCCAACAAGATGCACGCCTGCGGCCATGACGGTCACACCACGATGCTGCTGGGGGCCGCCAAGCAGCTTGCGGCAGCACCGGACTTCGCCGGCACGGTGCATTTCATCTTCCAGCCCGCCGAAGAGGGGCTGGGCGGCGCCCGGGTGATGATCGAAGAAGGCCTGTTCGACAAGTTCCCCTGCGATGTCGTCTACGGCATGCACAACATGCCGGGCTTTCCGGTCGGCCACTTCGCCATCCGCCCCGGCGCGATGCTCGCCTCCTCCGACAGCTGGGAGGTCACCTTCAAGGGCACCGGTGGCCACGGCGCCATGCCCGATCGCGGCACCGACCCGACCTTTGTCGCGGCACAGTTCATCGTGGCAGTGCAGGGCATCATCGGCCGCAACGTGGCGTCCAGCCAGGCGGCCGTGCTGAGCGTGGGCCACATCGCGGCCGGCACCGCGGGCTCGCCCAACGTCATTCCGTCGGAGGTGCTGATCCGCGGCACCGCGCGCAGCTTCTCACCCGCCGTACGGTCGCTGCTGGAGCGCCGCCTGGCCGAGGTCGCGGCGGGCATCGCCCAGGCCGGCGGCTGCGAGGCGGTGAGCAAGTACCACCGCCGCTATCCGGCGCTGATCAACGCTATGGAGCAGACGTCGATTGCGGTCGAGGCCGCGGCGGCGACGGTCGGCCGGGAGAATGTCGAACCCAACACATCGCCGATCGCCGGCGCCGAGGATTTCGCCTTCATGCTGGAGAAGAAGCCGGGCGCCTACATCATGATCGGCAACGGCGGCACGATCGAGGGCGGCTGCCACAACGTGCATTCGCCGCTCTATGACTTCAACGACAAGATCCTGACGACGGGCGCCGCCTACTGGATGAACCTCGTCCAGCTCGAGCTGGGCGACGCGGCTTAGAGCGCAATCCGCCTAAACCACTCCGTCGTCCCTCGGCTACGCTCGGGACGACGGGTGAACGCCCTACCGCCCGGCGTTGCCGGTGGCGGGCTGGACCGAAAGTTCGGCGCCGCGCTTGGTGATCGTCTTGGCGATGGCGTCGCGGCCCAGCCGGGTGCGGTCGTCGCCTTCGATCAGCCACGCCACGCCGCCGGCCTGGGCGACCTGATTGGCCCGGCGCAGCGCGTCGTCCAGCATCTCGTAGGCCGCGGGCAGCAGGCGGTGCTTGGCGGCCAGGAACTCCTTCTCGGAGGTGCAAACGTAGCCGACGGTCCACCAGAGCCTG
>JAUXST010000716.1 GCA_030679805.1 Reyranella sp.
ACCTGCCGGCCGACGGCTCGGTCACGCTACAAGACCTCACCTCCGCCCGCGCCACCATCAACCTCGCGGGCCCGCTTTCGCGCCAGATCCTGGAGAAGGTGGCCGACGGCGACGTGAGCAACGAGGGCTTCCCCTATATGACGGCGCGCCACCTGCGCATCGGCTATGCCCCCGTCCTGGCGCTTCGCGTCACCTATCTCGGCGAGCTGGGCTGGGAGCTGCACCTGCCGACCGAATATGCCGCCCATGTCTACGAGCTTCTCTCGGCCGCCGGCCAGGAATTCGGCGTCGCTGACGCGGGCTACCGTGCGATCGACTCGCTGCGGCTGGAGAAGCGCTACCTCTACTGGGGCTCCGACATCACGCCCGACTACACGCCCTACGAGGCGGGCCTGGGCTTCGCCGTGTCGCTCAAGAAGAAGAGCGACTTCATCGGCCGCGCCGCGCTGGAGAAGGCCAAAGCCGCCGGTCCGAAGCGCCGTCTGATAACTTTGCTGGTCGATGCGCCGGTACAGCTCTACGGCGGCGAGGCGATCCGCCGGAGCGGCAAGGTGCTGGGCGTGACGTCGAGTGCCGGCTGGGGCCACACGGTCGGCAAGGCCGTGGCCTTCGGCTACGTCGAGGCCGGCGAAGCAGGCCACGCCGACTACGAGGTCGAGGCTTTTACCCAGCGCCATGCCGCGACGCGCATTGCCGGCGCCGCCGTCGATCCGGAGCGCAAGAAGATTTTAGCTTAGGATTGGGCCTCGCGGCCGCCCAGCTCCTCGGCCACGGCCGCGAGCCAGCGCCGCACGGCCTTCTCCTCGTCCTTGCCGACGAGGCCGGCGATGCGTCCTTCGACCTCCTGTACCTTGACGCGGCAACGCTTCAGCAGCGCCTGGCCCTTGGCCGTCGCGGTGAGCCGCAGCACCCGGCCGTGCACGGCATGGGCGGTCTTCTCGATCGCGCCGCCGCGCACCAGGTTGCGCACGATCACGTTGATGGTCTGCGGCGTCAGGAACGTGAGCCGTGCCAGCTCGGCGCCTGAGACGCCGGGATAGGCCGCGATCATGGTCAGCACCGCGAACTGCGCCGGCGTGGCGTCGAGATCGGCCAGCGCCCGCTCCATGGCCGCCCGCACCGCGACATTGGCCTGGCGCACCAGATAGCCCAGGTGCCCCTCCGGCCCGCGCTTGCCCTCGCCCGCCTTGGGAATAGCCACCTTGCGATTCATATCAGCCTTCTTATATGTTATCAGACATCGACTATAAAGGAGCCGGACAGATGAACCTAGAACTCGCGGCCCTCGTGCGCCGCCACGTCGAAGCCGAGAACGCCCAGAACCTGGAAGCGACGCTGGCGACGCTGCACCCCGAATGCCGCTTCGAGGACCACGCGACCGGTCAGGTCTGGCTCGGCCGTGACGGTGCTGCCGCGCACTACCGGCAATGGTGGACCACCTTCGATGTCACCGTAAAGCGCGACCCCGGGCAAATCGCCGCCTGGACCGACGAGGGTGGCTACCTCGGCGAGGCGACCTGGCGCGGCAGCCATATCGGCCCCTTCCTCGGCATCGCGCCCACCGGCCGGCCCGTCGTCATTCCTTTCGTCGTGGTCCTGGGTTTCAAGGACGGGCTGATGCTGAGCGAAGGCTTCCACTACGACCTCGCCTCGCTGCTGCGCCAGATCGGCGACGAGCCGATCCCGGCACTGGCCGGACTGCGGTATCGCGCGGCCGCCTAGGTCCGCTCGCGGAACACCGCCTTCAGCTCCCTGGTCGGCATCGTCTCGCGCATCCACTTGAAGCTGCCGGCCTTCATGTCGCGCGCGCCCGTCATGAAGGCGGCCAGCGCCAGCCGCGACAGCGCGCCGCCGACGCTGATGCGTTTTACACCTGTCGCGGCGATCTGATCGGCGGTGAGGTCGGGATCGCCCGCGCTCATCACCACGTTCAGCGGCTTGCCGACCGCGTCCACCACCGTCTTCATGCTGACGAGGTCACGCAACCCCGGCGCATAGAGCACGTCAGCACCCGCCTTCTCGAAGGCCTGCAGCCGCTTGATGGCCTCGTCGAGATCGGGCTGGCCGCGGATCAGGCCGTCGGCTCGCGCGGTGAAGGTGAAGGGCACGGGCAGCGAGCGCGCCATCTCGACGCCGGCCGCGACCCGCTCGACAGCGTGATTGAAATCGTAGACGCGCTCGCCGCTCCAGTCTTCCAGCGAACCGCCCGAGATACCGACCGCCGCCGCGTCGCGCAGGATCGTGGCCGCCTCCTTCGGATCGTCGGCATAGCCGTTCTCGAGATCGGCGTTCACCGGCAGGTCGGTTGCCTCCGCGATCACACGGCAGTTCTCCAGCAGTTCGGCGCGGCTCACCGAGCCGTCGCCGTCGGGCCGGCCGAGCGCGTTCGACATGCCGAGGCTGGTGGTGGCCAGCGCCTCGAAGCCCAGCGACGCCAGCAGCTTCGCGGTGCCCGCGTCCCACGGATTGGGCAGCAACAACAGGCCTGGCCGTGAATGCAGCTCACGGAACAGCCGTCCTTTTTCAGCCTGGCTTCGCATCGCATCTCCTCCGCTTTCTGCTAAGGAACACCGATGGACATCGCCACGCAACGGGAACTCACCCGTCTCCTCGCCGCGCTCCGCCGCGAACATCGCGGCCAGAGCGGCCTCGCCCCGCATCTCGTGCCGCCCGATAAGGCCACCGCCTACAAGGTTGCCGGCCTGGTCGCCGAGGAGCTGGGCTGGCCGGTGCTCGGCTGGAAGATCGCGGCCTTCAAGGACGAGATGCAACAAGCGCTGCGCACCGACTCCCCGATCTACGGCCGCACCTACTTCGTGAAAGAAACGCCCGTGGTCGTCGTGCATGCGACGCTCGCGAGCCCCATTCCCGAAGTCGAGTACCAGGCCAGGCTCGGCGCCGACCTGCCGCCGCGCGCCAAGCCTTACAGTCAGGAAGAGGTGACGGAAGCGGTCGCGTCGCTGCATCCCGGCCTCGAACTGGCGGAGTGCCGGTTCATTCATGACGAAGCCTTCCCGCCGCTCCCCGCTATCCTGGCCGACGGCTCGGGCTCGGGCACGATCGTCTACGGCCCGGCCATTGCCGACTGGAGGAACCGCGACATTGCTGGCCAGGAGGTGACGCTCTCCTCCGACGGCCGCCTGCGCCGCAAGGGCACGGCGGGGTCGGCCCTCGGCCATTCGATGGCACCCGTCACCTGGCTCGCCAACGAACTCTCGCGCACCGGCGTCGGCATGAAGGCCGGCCAGATGGTGAGCACGGGCACGCTGACCGGCATGCTGGCGCCCAAGCCGGGCGAAACCTACGTCGCCGACTTCGGGCCGTTCGGCTCAGTGACCGTCGCGTTTTCATAGCTGGGAGCGCGCCACTTCAGGGTGGAGTAACCTCCACCCTGAAGTG
>JAUXST010000212.1 GCA_030679805.1 Reyranella sp.
CGCTGCCGGACCTGCGGCACCTGGTGTTTCCCGACACGCCGGCCTTGAAGAGCATGATCGATGCCGTATCGCAGATCGGCATCCTGCTGCTGCTCCTGCTCACCGGCATGGAGACAAACCTCTCCCTCGTCAATCGCCGGCGCCGCGCCGTGGTGTCGTCGTCGCTGTTCGGCATTGCCGTGCCGTTCGCCTGCGGCGTGCTGCTCGCCTACATGTTGCCCGCCAGCCTGATCCCCTCGCCCGAAACACGCCTGGTCACGGCGCTTTTCCTCGGCACGGCGCTCTCCATTTCCTCGGTCAAGATCGTGGCCATGGTGCTGATGGAAGTAGGCGCCATCCGGCGCGACCTCGGCCAGCTCATCCTGGCGACCGCGATCCTCGACGATACGGTGGCCTGGGTGATCATCGCCGTCATCGCGGGCATTGCCGCCCACGGCTCGGTGAGTCTCGCCAACATCGGCGCCAGCCTGGCGGGCACGGCGATCTTCCTGGCCGTCAGCCTGACCCTGGGGCGCCGGCTGGTCGCCCGGCTGATCGTCTGGGTCAACGACAACATGACGATCGACGTGCCGGTGATCACCGCCATCCTGCTCGTCATGCTGGTCATGGCGCTCACCACCGACCTGATCGGCGTGCACACGGCGCTCGGCGCCTTCATCGCCGGAGTCCTGGTCGGACAGTCGCCCATCCTCACCGCGCATATCGAGGACGAGTTGCGGGGCTTCATCTTCGCCTTCTTCAGTCCCGTCTTCTTCGCCGTCGCCGGCCTCGGCATGGACCTGCGCACCCTGCTCGACCCGACGCTGCTGCTGGTGACGGTCACGATTATCGCCGTTGCCAGCGTGGGCAAGTTCCTGGGTGCATTGGCCGGCGGCCGGCTGGGGGGCCTCACCCTGCGCGAATCCCTGGCGATGGCCACCGGCCTCAACGCCCGGGGCTCCACCGAAGTCATCATCGCCAGCATCGGGCTCGCGATGGGAGCCCTGAACCATCAGCTCTACACCATGATCGTCGCCATGGCGGTGGTTACCACAATGGCCATGCCGCCGACGCTACGCTGGATGATGGCGCGCGTGCCCTTGCGCGAGGAAGAAGCCAGGCGGCTGGAGACGGAAGAGGCCGAAGCACGGGAGAGCGTTCCCAAAATGGAACGCGCCCTCGTGCTGCTCGACGACAGCGCCAACGGACGGCTGGCCGCCAAGCTCGCCGGCATCTTCGTGGCCCACCGGCAGGTCCTGACGACGGTCCTGGATCATGTGCGGCAGCCCCATGACAAGGCCGAGGCCTCGCCGGGCCGCGCCCTTCTCGCCGGGTCCGTAACCGCGGCGCTCGAGAAGATACCGCCCGCGGCCGATGGCGCGGCGGCCGCGCCGGCGCTGCTTTCCGTCGAACAACTCGTGCAATCCAAGACGACGGCCGGCGACGACGCCGTCGGAAAGGAAGCCGGCAAAGGCTACAGCATTGCCTTCGTCGGCATCGCCGATCCCATCCTGCACGCCGCTCACCGCTTCGAGGAATCGCTGCAGCGCCTGGTCGACAGCTTCGAAGGACCGGTCGCCATCGTGGTCAGCGGCGAGCGCCCATGGGGCGCCTCGGACGCGCCGCTCGGCATCCTCGTGCCGACGGGCGGCACCCAGGAAGCCCGGATCGCGACGGAGATCGCCCTGGTCCTGGCCAAGGCGACCCAGGGCTCCGTGGCGGCGCTTCACGTGTTCGATCCGCAGGAGGACACCGACCTGCTGCGCGGCCGGTCGCGTCGCATGGGCATGTCGGTGCTGGTCGACGCGCATCGCCTCGGCAGACGCAGCGGCGTGTCCGTCAAGGGCCTGACGGCGACCAACGCCGAGCCCGACTCGGAGATCCGTCGCACCGTGCGCTGGGGTCGCTACGATCTGGTGGTGATGGGCACATCGCTGCGCCACGGCGAGGCGCGGTTCCTCGGTTCGCGCAGCGCCGCCCTGCTGCGCGACATCCGGACACCCGTCCTGCTGATCGCCCGCTGATCAGTCGAGCCGTTCCAGCTTGGTGATTTCCTGCGGCGGCAGTTCGGACAGATAGAGATTGCCCTCGGCGTCGCCGGAAATGCCGTGCGCTCCGTTGATCGCCCCGCGGCAGCGCCCGACCAGCTTGCCGTCGGGCGAGAGCAGGCTGATGCGCGGGACCTGGTCGGTCACGAACACCATGTCGCGGTCGTCCACCCAGATCTGCATGGGATGGTAGAAGTCGCCCCAGGCGGCGAGGAAGGCACCGTCGCGATCGAACACTTGTATGCGGTTGTTCTCGCGATCGCCCACCAGCACCTTGCCGAAGCGATCGACCCACACGGCATGCGGCGTGGTGAAGGCGCCGTCTCCCGCGCCGGGGCCGCCCCAGGTGGCGATCAGGGTGCCGTCGGCGGCAAAGCGGTGGACGCTGGAATTGCCGTAGCCGTCGGCGACATAGATCTCGCCGTCGGCCGCCTGCGCCGCCGCCGTCGGATGATTGAACGGCGCATCGAGCGAGGGCCAGTGGCGCTTGCCCAGGGCTTGGACGAGATGGCCGGAGAGATCGAACTTCAGTACCTGGTGGGCGTCGCGATCGGCCACCAGGATGGTGCCGTCGGGGGCGGCATTGAGATAGTGCGGTTCGGCGAGCTGGCCCTCGCCCCAGCTTCCCGTCAGCCGGCCGTCACGGTCGAACACCAGCACCGGCCGGTCGGTGCCCCGCTGGGCCACATGCACCCGGCCTTCGCCGTCGACCATCAGGTCGGACAGGAAGCCGAAGCTCTCGCCCGCCGGCAGCCGCGCCCACTTGCGATGGATGGCGTAGCGCCGGTCGCCCAGGACCACGGTGTAGCGTTCGTCGGACATCTGCCCCCGCCCCGCTTGCAAATTCAGTGCCTCGTGGGATTGTCGGATCGTTCGGCCGATCAGCACAAGGGCCGGCACAAGCGAAAGCGAGGGAATACAGCGTGGACTTTCTCGAGACGATGGCGCGCGGCGTCGGGCGCTTCCGCCGCGACGTGTTCCCACGACGCCAGGAGCAGTTCGAAAGCCTGGCAGACGCCCAGCAACCCAAGGCGCTGTTCCTGACCTGCGCCGATTCCCGCGTCCTGCCGGCGATGATCACCCAGACCGGGCCCGGCGAACTGTTCGTCGAACGCAATCCCGGCAATCTCGCGCCGATCTACAGCGGCGCGGCCGTCGGCGTTTCGGCCAGCATCGAGTATGCCGTCGCCGCGCTGAAGACGCCCCACGTGATCATCTGCGGCCATTCCGACTGCGGCGCCGTCAAGGGCATCCTCCATCCCGAAGCCGTGGCCGACATGCCGGCGGTGGCGCGCTGGCTGCGTTATGGCGACGAGGCGCGGCGGCGTCTCGATACCCAGGCCCCGGGCGCCGACGAAGACGAGCGCCTGCGGCGCCTCACGGAACTCAACGTCCTGGTGCAGATGGAGCATCTGGCGACCCATCCCGCCGTGCAGCGGGCGCTGGCCGACGGCCATCTAGCGATCCACGGCTGGGTCTACGAGATCGAGACCGGCGAGGTCAGGGCCTACGATTCCGCGCGCGGGACCTTCGTGCCGTTTCCCGAGGCCTAGTGGCCGGTCAGTCGATCTGCAGGGTCATCGCCTTGAGGTAGGCCGTCTCGGGCAGGCCGGGATGC
>JAUXST010000219.1 GCA_030679805.1 Reyranella sp.
CGAGACCGACCGGGACGGCCACCGGCACGGGCAGTACGCCGGCGTACTGCGCGCCGAAGAAGGCGACGCAGAACCCCGGCCAGGTGTCGGCGATGATCAGCAGGCGTTCGCCACGCGCGATTCCGGCACCAATCAGGCGGCGCGCGAAGGTCTGGGCCTGCACCCTGAGTTCACGATAGGGCAGGCTGCTGAGCAGCCGGCCGCGCGCTTCGAAGAAATTCAGGCCGGTTTCGCCTTGCGCCGCATAGTCCAGCGCCTCGCACAGGCTGGTGAATCCACCACGGCGGAACGGGAGGCTGGAATTGCGGGTGGGAGTCGGCGTCAGCGCGGCGACCTGGCTGCCGCGCTGCATGTTGAGATCGCCGTCCATTTAGTTACCGGTCCAATCGACGTATGGCGCTCAGGGCGACCTGGCGCGGGTGGAAACGTACCGGTGTTGGCGATCAGCTATTCAGCCGGCGAAAACAAAGGTGCGGCGGCGATTCGAGCGCCCTAGTGGGCACCAAGGAAATAGGGCTCCCGGCCGCCCAGTTCAATATCCTTATCGCATCGCCAATGCGGGATATCCTTGCGGTCAGTGTGGTTCGGATTCTCATAACTTATTGAATTTATTTGGAAATATCGTTTTTGGGCGCGCGACGGGCCTCGTGGCGGTCGTGATTCCAAGTGTAAAGCCCGCTCACCACGATGATGGCGGCGCCCGCCAGCGTCCAGAAATCGGGAATATCGCCGAACACCAGGGCTCCCAAGACCGCTGCCCAGACCAGCAAGGTGTAGCTGTAGGGCTGCACGGCGCCGGCGTCAGCGTGGTCGAGTGCCTTGATCAGCGCGTAGTGGGCGAGCGCGCCCAGCAGCGCAATGGCGATCAACAGGCCCCAGGCCGTCGCATCCGGCCAGCGCCACTGCCAGGGGCCGACCAGGGTGGTGGCGCCGAAGGCCACGAAGGCCGACCACACGAGCGTTGTGTCGGGTGAATCGGTACGCGAGCAGAGCCGCACCAACACCTGATAGGCCGCCCACAGAAGCGCGCCGAGCAGCGGCAGCAGCATCGGCCAGTCGAGTGTTCGCAGACCGGGGCGCACGATCATCAACATGCCGGCGAAAGCCACGGCAACGGCCAGCCAGCGGGCGAGGCCAGCGCGCTCGCCGAGGAAGAGCGCCCCGAGTGCGATCACAATCAGGGGCGAGGTGGCGGCGACCGCATGGGTGTCGGCCAGCGGCAGATAATTGAAGGCGAGCACGAAGACGGCGCTTTCCACCACCGCCAGCAGCGCCCGTCCGCCCTGCAGCCAGGGCCGCTGCGTACGCGCCGCCGTAAGGAGGCCGCGGCGGCGGACGACGAGCCAGGCGAAGACGCAGAACACGGCGTAGCGGATCCACATCATCTGGCCGATGGCGTAGTCGGCCACCAGCCACTTGGAGATGGCATCCATACTGGCGAAACCCAGCATCGCCAACATGGTGTAGAGCGCGCCGAGGGAGCTGTTGTTGCGCGCTGCTGCCGTTCTCATTCCGCGGCGGCGACGCGGCGCGCCGGCGGGCGGAAGGCCGGGATCACGCGTTCGGCGAACAGCTTCAGGCTCTTCATCGCCTTCTCGCGCCCGTAGTAGGGTGGATAGTGCAGAAGCAGCGACGTCATGCCGGTGCGCGCCTGCAGTTCGCGCAGGCGGGCGATCACGGTTTCGGCCGAGCCGTGCAGCAGCGTTGTGTTCAGCAGGTCGTCATAGGTGAGGGTGCTGCCCTTTTCGGACACCGAGCCGAGATAGCCCGCGGTGCCGGTGCTGCCGAAGTGGGCGATGTGGCGCACGATCGCCTCCTCGGTATCGGTACGGGCCTGCTTGTCGGTGTCGGCGATATAGACCCAGCGGGCGATGTCGATCTGGCCGGCCGCCGGATTCCTGGCGCGCTCGGCCGAGGCGCGGGCGAACTCGCGTTTGTAGAGCGCGGTCTGCGCCGCCAGCGTTTCGATGCTTGGTAAGGTCGAGAGCATCAGGCCGAAGCCGTTGCGCCCGCAGTAGCCGATCGAGCGGTCGGTGCCGCCGGCCATGAAGAGCGGCGGATGTGGCATCTGTATCGGCTGCGGCAGCAGCTCGTAGGGCTCGGCCACGGTGCCGCTGAAGTACTTGCCCGTGTGGTCGTAGCGATGACGGTGGAAGGCGTCGAACATCAGGCCGACCGCCTCCTCGACCATGTCGCGGCGGCCGTCGAAATCCTTGCCCAGTCCGATGAACTCATAGGGACGATAGCCCGAGCCGATGCCCAGCATGACGCGGCCGTTGGAGAGAATGTCGACGAAGCTGGCGTTCTCGACGACGCGGATGGGATCGTAGAGCGGCAGCGTGATCACGCCGGCGGCGAGCTTGATGCGGCTGGTCTTGGCCGCGAGATAGGCCATGTAGGCGAAGCAGTCCGGCATGATGCCGTAGCCGGTCGAGAAATGATGCTCGGCAATCCAGGCGGTGTCGTAGCCCAGACACTCGGCTTCGATGATCTCCTCGGTCGTGCGCTGATGCACGCCGCGGTGCGGATAGGGCTCTTCTTTCGGATTCGGGTGAGAGGTGAAAAGAACGCCGAATTCCATGCTTCCCGCCAATTTCGTTGCGCAATCCTAGGACGTCAGACATGCACTTGCCAGCAATTGAGCCGTCCGCCTGGCGAGCGTAGCCTCGTCCCGAAGATGGAGGGCTGCCATGGCATACGACCTCGTCGTCAAGAACGGCATGATCGTCGACGGTTCCGGATTGCCGCGCTATCGCGGCGACGTCGGCGTCACGGACGGCAAGATCGTCGAGATCGGCCGCATCGCGTCGGCCGCCAGGGAAACCCTCGATGCCGAGGGCCATATCGTGGCTCCGGGCTTCATCGACGGCCACACCCACCTGGACGCCCAGATCTTCTGGGACCCGATCGGCACCAGCTCCTGCTTCCAGGGCGTGACCAGCGTCGTGATGGGCAATTGCGGTTTCACGCTCGCGCCCTGCCGCGAGAGCGAGGCCGATCTCGTGTTCCGCAACCTCGAACGCGCCGAGGACATCAGCCGCGCCGCCATGCTGGCCGGGATCAAGTGGCGCTGGGAGACATTCCCGCAATTCCTCGACGTGCTCGACACGCTGCCCAAGGGCATCAACTACGCGGGCTACATTGGCCACTGTGCGCTGCGCACGTACGTCATGGGCCAGCGCGCCTTCACCGACGAGGCGACCGAGGACGATCTCGCCCGGATGGTGCATGAGGTGAAGCAGGCGATCAGCGCCGGCGCCATCGGCTTCTCGACCACGCGCAGCGTCAATCACCAGACTTCCGACGACAAGCCGGTCGCCAGCCGGCTGGCGACGTGGCGGGAATTCGAGACCCTGGTCAAGGCAATGGGCGCGGGCCTCGTCGAGGTCGCGGGCGAGCCCACGGGCGCCGACAGCGAGAAGGCGCGAAAGTACTACGACGGCCTGTCGGAACTCACGATCGCCACCGGCCGGCCGATCACCTTCGGCCTGTTCAACCGGCGCCGCATGCCGGGTGCGTGGCGCACCACCTTCGACATCATGGAGCGCGCCGCGCAACGCGGCGGCCGCATGTTCGCCCAGGTGCACAGCCGGGCGCTGAACGTGCTGCTGTCATTCGAGACTCAGTTGCCGTTCGACAAGTGGGAGCTGTGGCGCGAAATGCGCGCCAAGCCGATCGCCGAACAGAAGAAGGCGCTGCTCGATCCCGAGATGCGTCGCCGGCTGGTCGAGATCGCGTCCAGACCCTACGAGGGTCCGCAGGTGCGCGGTACCGAGGCGCGACCGCCGGAGTGGGACTGGATCTTCGCCATGGACAAGATACAGGGCCCGCACAAGTCGATGGCCGAGCTGGCGCGCCAGCGCAACACGCATCCCGTTGAGCTGATGATCGACATGGCGCTCGAGCGCGACATGAAGTTCTTCATGATCCAGCCGGTCGCCAACGAGAATCAGACCGAGGCGCTGGAGTTGATGAAGCACCCGCGCTCGGTCGTGACCTTCTCCGACTCCGGCGCACACGTCTCGCAGATCATGGACTCCTCGCTGCAGACCCATCTGCTCAGCCACTGGGTGCGTGAGAAGCAGGCTTTCGCGCTCGAGGAGGCGGTGAAGCTGATCACCTGCGACATCGCCACCCAGTTCGGCTTCCATGACCGCGGCCTGCTGCGCGAGGGCATGGCAGCCGACATCGCGGTGTTCGATCCCGCCACGGTTGGGCCGCGCATGCCCGAGGTGGTGTGCGACCTGCCGGCCGGCGCCAAGCGTCTCCGCCAGATGGCCGACGGCATGCGGGCCACGATCGTGAACGGCCAGGTCGTCCTGCGCGACAACGAGCCGACGGGCAACCTGCCCGGCCAGCTCATTCGCAAGGGTGCGCGGCACTAGGAAGGCGATGGGGGCGGCAAGCGACATGGACGCCTCGCTGCTGGCGGACCTCGCGATCCCTCATCGCGCCAAGCGCGCCTATCGGCAATTGCTGGGGCGCGGCCTCGATGCGATGTCGACGGCGCGGCGCGGGCTTCGGCATGCCAGCGCCGATGTGCGCTACCGCTGCTGCCGATTTCTCGATCGTTTCCTCGAACCCGGGATTCTCGGCGATCTGATATCCATGCTCGAGGATCCAGACCATCGTGTTCGTCTGACGACGCTGCACACCCTGGCGTGCGACCGCTGCAAGGAAGGAGATTGCCGGCCCGACGAGGGGCAGGTTCTGCCGCTCGCCATCAGCTTGCTGGCGAACGATCCGGATGCTCATGTCAGAGCCATGGCGGTCGAGGTGGTGGGACAGTGGGCTCACACGAGTTCGGCAGCCGAAGGGGGCTTGTTGGCGGCGATGAAGTCGGACCCGAGCACGACCGTCCGCAAGAAGGCCGGATGGTACGCACCGGGCGGAACGATCCATCGACGGACCGCGCCGAAGTCGAGGCGATCAGCATGAAACGGCCTTGGTTTCGTCACTTGACTTCGCTGCGCTGCACCATCATACACGCGCCAGCCCGCTGCTTCGTGGGCTGATCAAGATTTCTCGCGATCGCGCGACGCGCCCCATTTTCTTGTGACGGCGCTTCATCCCGAGACAATCCCCAAAGCAAGAGCCGTCCCAGCCGCGCGCGGGAACGGGCCAAAAGCCGCTCTCTATACGCGTGCCCGAAAGGCACGGTGGGCGGCGAGAAAGAGTATTTTCAGTGAGTGAAGTTTCGTTTGCGGATCTCGGCCTGTCCGAGCCGTTGCTGCGTGCCCTGCACGGAGCCAAATACACCACCCCGACGCCGATCCAGGCGCGCACCATTCCGGCCCTGCTCCAGGGCCGCGACGTGCTCGGCATCGCCCAGACCGGCACCGGCAAGACGGCGGCCTTCGCGTTGCCCGTGCTTCAGCTGCTTGCCGCGTCCAACGAACGCGCCCAGCCGAAGAGCCCGCGCGCCCTCGTGCTGGCGCCGACCCGTGAACTCGCCGTGCAGATCGCGCGCAGCTTCGACACCTACGGCCGCGGCCTCGGCCTCAGGCTTTGCACCGTCGTCGGCGGTCTGGGCTACGGCCGCCAGATCGAGACGCTGGCGCGCGGCGTCGACATCCTGATCGCCACGCCCGGCCGTCTGCTCGACCTGGTCGAGCGCGGCAACGTGAAGCTCGGCAACGTCACCTTCTTCGTGCTCGACGAAGCCGATCGCATGTTCGACATGGGCTTCATCCGCGACGTGCGCCGCATCGCGGGCTCGGTCTCGAAGAACCGCCAGACGCTGCTGTTCTCGGCCACCATGCCGAACGATATTGCCAAGCTGTCGTCGGAAATCCTGAAGAACCCGGAGCGGGTCGAGATCGCAGCCCAGGGCCGCCCGATCGAGAAGATCGAGCAGCGCGTCTACTACGTGAACGCTTCCAGCAAGCGCCAGCTCCTCAGCCATCTGCTGTCGGACGCGGCGCTCGAGCGCGTGATCGTGTTCACCCGCACTAAGCGCGGCGCGAACCGCGTCGCCGAGGCGCTCGAGGACCGCGGCGTGCGGTCCGAGGCGATCCACGGCAACAAGTCGCAGAACGCCCGCCAGAAGGCGCTCGACAACTTCAGCCGCGGCAAGGCCCGCGTCCTGGTTGCCACCGATCTCGCCTCGCGCGGCATCGATGTCCAGGGCGTGACCCACGTCATCAACTACGAACTGCCGGCCGACGCCGAGAGCTACGTCCACCGCATCGGCCGCACCGCGCGCGCCGGCGCCTCGGGCATCGCCGTGTCGTTCTGCGACTCGAGCGAGCGCGGCCAGCTGCGCAGCATCGAGAAGCTCACCCGTCAGCCGATCGCCGTTGTGGCGACGCCTGCCAACGAAGACATGCCGGTGATGCCGGCGGTGTCGCGTACCCGTGACGATCGCGATGACCGTGACGAGCGGGGCCGCGACGAGCGTCCTCGCGGTCGTGGTCCCGGCGGTCCGGGCGGCCGTCCGCGTTCCTTCGGCGACCGCCCGCGGTCGTTCGGTGGCGGCCATGGCGATCGTCCGAACGGTCCGCCACGTGGCCCTCGCCCGCATGGCGATCGTCCTCATGGTGACCGCCCTCAGGGTGAGCGCCAATGGACGCAGGGCGATTTCCGCGACCGTCCGCACCAGCTGGGCGACCGCCCACACGGTGACCGTCCCCAGGGTGACCGTCCCCAGGGTGATCGTCCGCGTTCCTTCGGCGATCGGCCGAATGGTCCGCCGCGCGGCGACCGTCCTCATGGTGATCGTCCGCACGGCGATCGTCCCCGCTTCGACCGTCCGCACGGCGACCGTCCCCAGGGTGATCGCCCGCAAGGCGATCGTCCGAACGGTCCGCCGCGTGGCGACCGCCCGCAGGGTGACCGTCCTCATGGCGATCGGCCGCGCTCGAACGGTGGCGCCCGTCGCTTCGGCGGTCGGGGTCGCGCAGCCTAGTCGCTTGTAGCCAAGCGACGACTAGACGATCCCTTCCTCGCGGAAGATTTCGAGACACTTGCGAAGAGCGCGCTCATATCGGGCGCGCTCTTTTGCTATCGACTCCTCGTTCCATGGGAAGAAGCCACCCTTGGTCTTGAAGCCGATGCGGCCCTCGTCGACGTTGCGCTGGAGCACCGGCGGCGGGCCGTCGGCGTTGGTGAGATCGGGCCAGATGATCTTGGCCACCGCGCAGGTGGTGTCCCAGCCCGAATGCTCCTTCTGCATGATCGGGCCAGCGGCGGCGTAGCGGAAGCCGAACGACAGCCGCACCGTGGCGTCGATATCCTCGGGCGAGGCGACGCCCTGCTCGATCAGCCACAGCGCCTCGCGCATCAGCGCGCCCTGGATGC
>JAUXST010000221.1 GCA_030679805.1 Reyranella sp.
AAGTCATCAAGCATACGATTAGCATACGATTGCGCGCTGACCATGCAAACAAGAATTGCTGGCCGCTTACGCCGTCCTGGCTATTGCCGTTGCCAATGAGTAGCCCCATTTCTTTGCCATGAGAGACCCGCTCTCCGAATCTCAACTCTCCGACATCATCAAACAGGCACGCGGCCAGGCGCCGGCCGACCTCGTGATCAAGGACGTCGGCATCCTCGACCTCACCTCGGGCGAGATCAAAACCGGCGACATCGCCATCGCCGGCGACCGCATCGTCGGCACCCACGAGACCTATAGAGGCGCCACCGAGATCGACGGCCGCGGCCTTGCCGCCGTGCCGGGCTTCATCGACGCCCACGTCCATTGCGAATCCACCCTGGTCACGCCGCTGGAGTTCGACCGCTGCGTCGTGCCGCGCGGCACCACCACGGCGATCTGCGATCCGCACGAGATCAGCAACGTGCTGGGCATCCCGGGGCTGAAATATTTCCTGGAGTGCGCGGCGGTCACGGTGATGGATTTGCGCGTCCAGCTCTCATCGTGCGTGCCGTCGACCCATCTCGAGACCTCGGGCGCCACGCTGGAGGCCGAGGACCTGCTGCCGTTCAAGCATCATCCCAAGGTGCTGGGGCTGGCCGAGTTCATGAACGTGCCGGGCGTGCTGGCACGCGATCCCAAGGTGCTGAAGAAGCTCGCGGCGTTCTCCGACGTGCAGATCGACGGCCATGCGCCGCTGCTGTCGTCCTACGACCTCAACGCCTACATCGCCGCGGGTATGCGCAACTGCCATGAGACGACGTCCGCGGAGGAAGCTCGGGAGAAATTGCGCAAGGGCATGCAGATCCTGGTGCGCGAGGGCACGGTGTCCAAGGATCTGGCGGCCCTGGCCGAGCTGATCACCACCGAGCGCGCGCCGTTCCTGGCCTTCTGCACCGACGACCGCAACCCGCTCGACATCGCCGAGGAGGGCCATGTCGACTACCTGATCCGCGCCGCCATCAAGAAGGGCGTCAAACCGCTCAACGCCTATCGCGCCGCCACCTGGTCGGCGGCCCGGCACTTCGGCCTGTTCGACCGCGGCCTGGTGGCGCCGGGCCAGCGCGCCGACCTCGTGCTGCTGGAGGATTTAGAGACCTGCGCCGTGAAGCAGGTGATCTGCCGTGGCGCGCCGGTGACGCCGGATCGTTTCAGGGCGCGGCCCGATGTGGCGCTGGTCGGGCTCGATTCGGTGAAGCTGCGGCCCGTGAGCGCGGCGACATTCCATGTGTCGGCGGGCGCCGGCGGGCCGCCGCCGGTGATCGGCATCCGGCCGGGCCAGATCCTGACCGACCGGCTCTCAGTCCCGGTGGCGCGGCGCGACGGCGCCTTCGTGGCCGATACAGCGTCTGATGTGCTCAAGGTCGCGGTGCTGGGCCGCCACAACACCGACGGCAAGGTCGGGCGCGGGTTCGTCAAAGGCTTCGGCATCACGCAGGGCGCCATCGCCTCGTCGGTCGGCCACGACAGCCACAATGTCTGCGTCATCGGCTGCAGCGATGGCGACATGGCGGTGGCGGTGAACCGCCTGATCGCGCTGAAGGGCGGCTTCGTGGCTGCCGTCGATGGCAAGGTGGTGGCCGAGCTGGCACTGCCCATCGCCGGCCTGATGAGCGACCAGCC
>JAUXST010000225.1 GCA_030679805.1 Reyranella sp.
TAGTCAAAGACACAAAAACCGTGTCGACATTCAACCGGGCCACCTTGGTCAAGGTCCTGGAAATCCTCGACAGCAGCGATGCCGGCGAGGCGCTGGCCGCCGCCAAGCTCGCCTCGACGATGGTGCGCGAGGCGGGCCTCACCTGGAACGAGGTACTGGCGCCTGAAATCAAGGCGCCGCCCGTCGATCGGGCCATCGGCTCCGGCCCTTTCGGCTACCGCCGCGACCAGCGCGAACTCTCACCGCACGAGCAGTTCTTCATGGTGCTGCTGAGCCCGCGCACGCCCTCCGAGATCAAGCGCAAGCTGCGCGGCCTCGAAGCGCGCGTGCTCGACGGCGAGATCACGCCGCAGGAAACCCAGGACCTGAAGTTCATGTACCAGAGCTTCGTCGCCGGCTGAGCTGTCTAGGAAACGACCAGTCTGGCGCCAACGACCAGGAGAACGACGGCCAAGGCGTATCGCAGGCCTTGCTCCGGAATCCGCGGAGCCAGATAGCTGCCGAGCACGATTCCCGGAATCGATCCCATCAGCAGGGACAACAGCATCGACGTGTCGACCGATCCCGTGAGCCAGTGGCCCGTCCCGGCCACGAGAGTCAACGGGACCGCATGCGCGATGTCGGTGCCGACGATGCGAACCGTGGAATAGGTCGGATAGAGCAAGAGCAACGCCGTTTCGCCGATCGCGGCTGCGCGTTCGGAGGATATCGACACAAGAAGACCGATCGCAGCACCGGTCAAAATGGTCAGCAGGGCGTCGTGCCGGGCACTTGGAGCCGGTCTCCGCCGGCGCAGCTCCAGCAACCGCCGCCGAAAGACCAGGAGCACCGATGTGAGCAGCAGAGCAAAGCCGAGGACGATCGTGATCGCCCTCGCGGTCAGGCCGCTTTGAGGTCCGAGGCGCCACAGAACGAGCAGAGTCACGATGGCGGCGGGCACGCTGCCCAGCGCAAGCAAGGCAACGACGCGCCAGGCAACGTTCGTCTTCAAAGCATGAACCAGCGAGCCGGCGCTCTTCGTAGTCGCTGCATAGAGAAGATCCGTGCCCACGGCAGTCGCCGGATGGATGCCAAACAGCAAAACGAGAGCAGGCGTCATCAGCGAGCCGCCGCCAACCCCGGTCAGCCCGACGACGCCACCGACGCAGGCTCCGAGGCACATGTACAGAAAATCGAATGACATATCGTCCGGAAGTTCTCGCAATGGGGCAATAACATGCCCGGCAAACGACCGGGATATGCCAGCTTCCGTGGCCCGGGGCTCAGCCGATGTTCCGCGGGCGCGGCTGGATGCGTTCGAAGACCAGCCCGACGACGCGATCGGCTGCTTCTTCGGCGGCGATTTCGGCCGTGCGCAGGACGAGCGCCGGGGCCTCCGGCGGTTCGTAGGGTTGATCGCCCCCGGTGAGGTTGATCACCTTGCCGCGGGCGGCCTTCTCGTAGAGTCCCTTCGGATCACGCTGGCGACAGACATCATGCGGTGCATCGACGAAGACCTCGAGGAACCGCCCCTCCGGCAACAGGGCCGCCGCTCGCAGGCGATCGGCGCGGAAAGGCGAAACCAGGGCCACGATCGCGATCAGGCCGGCATCGGCCATCAGCTTCGCCACCTCCCCGACCCGCCGCACGTTCTCAGAACGGGCCGCCGCATCGAAGCCGAGGTCGGCGTTCAACCCCTGCCGAAGGTTGTCGCCGTCGAGGAGCATGGTCTGGCGGCCGAGCGCCACCAGCTTGCGCTCGACGATGTTGGCGATGGTCGACTTGC
>JAUXST010000228.1 GCA_030679805.1 Reyranella sp.
AGAGAACAGCCGCCTGACCCGGGCCTCGTTCCCAGCCTCCGCTTCAGCCGAGAGATCGTCGGCATCGAAATAGACCAGGTCGATGTCCCTGATGTTCGCTTCGGGCTTGTAGCGATGGGCGACGTTCCAGATCGTCTGTGCAACGGCGCCAGCTGCCAACCATCCGTTGGGGAGGCCTATGTCCGGCCAGCGGCGGAGCACCGGGGCCAGCAGCGCGCTGCTGGCGAGCACCGATGTCAGCCGTCCGGCCTGGGCTTCCGTCACTCGATCTTCACGCCGGCGTCCTGGACGACCTTCTGCCATTTGGTGTTCTCGATGGCGATGTAGGCCTCGAACTCCTGGCGGGATTCCCTGGCGGGGACGAAGGCCAAGCCCTTCATCTTTTCCAGCACCTCGGGTTCGTTGAGGATGCGCATGATCTCGGCGCTCAACTTGTCGAGGATGGGCTCGGGCGTCTTGGCCGGCGCCGAGAGGCCGATCCAGCCGACGGCGACGACGGTCGGGTAGCCCTGCTCGGCGACGGTGGGTAGATCGGGCAGGAAGGGCGAGCGGCGCTGGTCGGCGATGCCGATGGCGACGGCCTTGCCGGTCTTCACCGGGCCGACCGCGCCGGGGATGGCGTCGGACATGAGCTGGATGTCGCCACTCTGTAGCGCCAGCATGGCATCGGCGTTGCCCTTGAAGGGAATGTGCGTGAGCTTGATGCTGGCCGCGCTCTTCAGCATCTCGACCGCGAGGTGGCTGGCCGAGCCGTTGCCGGAGGAGCCGTAGTTGAGGTCGCCGGCCTTGGCCTTGGCGACGAGATCCTTGACCGACGTGATGCCGCTCTTGGGGCTGGCCAGCAGTACCTGCGGCGTGAGGCCGATGTTGGCGATCGGCGCGAAGTCCTTCTGCACGTCGTAGGGCAGCTTCGGGTAAATCGCCGGCGCGATGCCGTGGGTCGAGATCGTGACCATCAGGAGCGTATAACCGTCGGGTGCCGACTTGGCGGCGACATCGGCGCCGATGCTGCCGCCGGCGCCGGGGCGATTTTCGACGATGACCTGCTGGCCCAGCGACCTGGTGAGCCGGTCGGCCATGACGCGCGCCAGGATATCGGTCGACTGGCCGGCCGGGTAGGGGACGATGATTTTGATCGGCTTGGCGGGCCAGGCCTGCGCGAAGGCAGCGGGCGCGATGCCGGCTGACGCGAGCAGTGCAACGAACGAACGGCGCTCAACCATGACTGTCATTTGTTACGAGGCCTAAGCCGCCTTCTTCTTCTGTTGGCTCGGATGCTCGCCTGCGATCTTCAGGAAGTTTTCCAGGATCTTGTGTCCATGCTCCGAGGCGATGCTCTCGGGGTGGAATTGGACACCATGGATCGGCAGCGACTTGTGGCGCAGGCCCATGATGATGTCGCCGGTCTCGGCGGTGACGTCGAGTTCCTTGGGGAAATCCTTCCGGTCGACGATCAGCGAATGATAGCGCGTCGCCTGGAAGGGCGAGGGTACGTCCTCGAACACGCTCTGGTTCTTGTGGTCGACGCCCGACAGCTTGCCGTGCATCGGCTGCGGCGCCCGCACGACGTGGCCGCCGAATACCTGGCCGATCGCCTGGTGGCCGAGGCAGACGCCCAGCAGCGGCACCTGCTCCTTGGCGGCGGCGCGGATCAGATCCATGCAGATGCCGGCCTCGTTCGGTGTGCAGGGGCCGGGCGAGAGGACGATGCCGGCAGGTTTTAGCGCCATCGCCTCCTCGACCGTGATCAGGTCGTTGCGGTGCACGACGCAGCGTGCGCCGAGATCGCCCAGGAAGTGGACGAGGTTGTAGGTGAAGCTGTCGTAGTTATCGATCAGGAGAATCATGCGGCGATAGTAGCGGCTCAATTCACGGCCTCATAGGCCCTAAGCTACCTGGGGTCGCCATGCGATGACGCCTTCCGTCCGCGCCCGCACGTCGGGAGAGGCCAGGCAAGTGGTGACGGCCTCATAGCCGGGGGCACCGGGATAGGGGGCGACGCGGGTCGGCGGGCTGTGATTGGCGGGGCAAAGAATGATCGTCTCGTCGGGTCCCACGGCGGCCAGATCCAGGATCGCAGAGGAGCGCGTGAGCAGGAACAGCGGCCGGCCACCAGGACCTCGGCGGCGCAGGTGGGCGATCAGGGCCTCCTGGGCGGCTTGATCCAGCCCCTGTTCCACCATGTCGACCACCAGGATGGCCGGGCCTTCGGAGTCCAATCCGACAAGCAGGGCGACCAAGGGCTTCGACACGACCGCGCCGTCCTCGACGAGCCAGGCCAGACTCTCATCGACTCGCGATTTGAGGGCCGGGTCGGCGTCCAGCCGAGCCTGCGCCGCAGCACCACCGTCCGCCGATCGGTCCAAGCCCAGGAAGGCGGCATCGGGCAAGGTCTCGGCCAGACGTTTGGCAAGCCGGGTCTTGCCGCTGCCCAGCGGGCCGATGATGTAGTTCAGCGCCCTGACGTCGCGCAGCTCGAACCGTTCGCCACCCCACGGCCAGGGAAGGTCGAAAGCGACGCTGAGGTCGGCGGCCGGTCCCAGCAGGCGCGCAAGTTCTCCGGCGACCGGCATTTGGCCCTGAGCGAGATCGGTCCGCAGCCCGCGGACCTTCTCCACGGTGCCGGCAAGTTGGCGGACGCGATCTTCCAGTGTCGCCTGGTGTGCGGCCAGCGCCGGCTCCAGCTCTTCGGCCTCACCCTGCAGCACCCGTGTCACCTGAGCAAGACTGAGACCGAGTGCGCGCAAGGCCACGATCTCTGCGGCCCGGACCATTTCGTGCGGACCATAGGCCCGCCATCCGGCCGCGGTGCGGACCGGGGCGACCAGACCGCGCTGCTCGTAAAGTCGAAGGGCCTTGGCGGAGACGCCGAGCCGCTTGGCGGCTTCGGAGGGGCTCAGGAATTGGGCGGAAGAACTCACGCATCACCTCGCTGGTTGCTGACCGCTCTCCTTATCGGGGCGGCCCCAGGGGCCAGGTCAAGTGGATGCTTGCATGCGCATGCGCTGGTTCTCACGGCGTGCCGTTGGGCGTAATGTAACGGTAACAAGAAAAGAAAGCGCCCTTGGTCGTCGAACCCCTCATCGTCGGGCTGCTGCTGGCCGCAGCCCTCATGCACGCCACGTGGAACGCCATCCTGAAATCCGACCAGTCGGACCGGCTGGCGACGTTCGGCGTCATCATGACCACCGGCACGGTGATGGGCGTCTGCGTCGTGCCGTTCGTGCCGATGATCGAGCCCGGGGCGTGGAAATTCCTAGTCTCCTCGGTCCTGATCCACGTCCTCTATTACACGTTTCTGCTGAAAGCCTATTCGTACGGCGATCTCAGCCACACCTATCCGATCGCCCGCGGCCTCGGGCCGCTGCTCGTGGCGCTGGTGTCGGGCCGCTTCATCGGCGAGGAGCTGCGCACCCAGGACATCGTCGGCGTCTTCCTGCTGAGCTTCGGACTGGTGGCGCTCGCCATGCCGCTGCGCAACGTCGTGCCGCGGCCGGGCAGCCGGCACGGGCTCGCAACGCTGTTCGCGGTGCTGACCGGCGTCACCATCGCGGCCTACATCATCGCCGACGGCATGGGCGTGCGCTCGGCCGGGCCCTCCTTTGCGCATCGCATCTCCTACATCGCCTGGCTCTGCGTGCTGGAGGGGCCTTGGTTGCTGGTGCTGGCCTTCGTCCTGCGCCCCGACACCGTCTGGGGACATCTCAAGCGCACCTGGTATCGCGGCGTGATCGGCGGCGTGATCGCCAATGTGGGCTACGGCATCGCCATCTATGCGCTGGTGCTGGGACCGATGGCGCATGTCGCTGCGCTGCGCGAGACCTCGGTGCTGTTCGGCGCTTTGATCGGCACGCTGCTGCTGGGCGAGCCGTTCGGCGGTCGGCGGGTGGCGGCCGCCGTCGTGATTGTCGCGGGTCTCGCGCTGATGAACGGCCCGCGGGTGTTTTAATCAGGGTTCGGTCGAACGGAAGGGCGGCTCTTCCAGCAACTTCTTTGTCAGCGCGCGAAGCCGCGGCGTCCGCGCGTCGGTGTCGAGACCGATGCCGCGCGCGAGGCGTTCGGCAACAAAGGCGGTGATGTCCGCCTGGGTGAGGCGGCCGAGCAGCAGGTAAGGCGCGGCCGGGTCGACCATGGCGTCGAGCGCGGCCAGCGCGTTCATGACCTGGGCGTTGCAGTCGTCGATCCAGGGCTGATGAATCTTTTCCGGCGGCGTGTGATTGCGTGTGTAGGCGGCCTGCAGGCCCTTGTCGCAGGCGCCCATCATGAGGGCCGCGATTCTCAGAACGGCGCGCCGCTCCGCGCCCGTCGCCGGCGTCAACGGTCGGTCGCCGCCATAGGTCTCGTCGAGGTGATCGACGATGGCGCTGCTGTCGATCAGCGTCTCGCCACTGCCGAGGACGAGCGCGGGGATGCGGCCCAGCGGATTGCTGGTACGCACTTCTGCACGGTTCGCGAATCCCGAAAGGTCGCGCTGCTCGAAAGCCACGTCATAGGCTTTTAGCGTAATCGCAACACGGCGCGTGTAGGGTGAGCGGTTCACACCAATTAACAGCATCTAGACTTCCGTCCATCTTGTTTGGCACGGGGTTCGCTGCCATGGCTCTAACACATTTGCCGGGAATAGGACGACGCGATGTCCACGCGCAA
Organism: Reyranella sp.; assembly: GCA_030679805.1. Taxonomy (GTDB): domain Bacteria; phylum Pseudomonadota; class Alphaproteobacteria; order Reyranellales; family Reyranellaceae; genus Reyranella. Next base: position 4,648 of record JAUXST010000228.1, read on the forward strand.
TCTCGACAAGCTCATGGCGCCGAAATCGGTCGTGGCGATCGGCGCCAGCGTGCGCCCCGGCTCGGTCGGTGCGGCGGTGACGCGCAACCTGCTGGCCGGCGGCTTTCACGGCGAGATTTACCTCGTCAACGTCAAGGGCGGCGAGATCGATGGCCGTCGGGTCTACCGCAGCCTCGCCGAACTGCCGGAGATCCCCGACCTCGCGGTCGTGATGACTCCGGCGGAGACGATCCCGCGCCTGATCCTCGAACTCGGCGAGCGCGGCACGAAGGTCGCGGTGGTGATCAGCGCCGGCCCGGGCAACGGCGCCGACGGGGCCGAGGTGAACGCCCGCTGGCGGCGGAGGATCCTGCGTGCCGCCCGGCCGTCTTTGCTACGCGTCGTCGGACCCAACACCATCGGCTATGCCATGCCGAAGCTGGGACTGAACGCGAGCTTCGGGCCCGGCAACCTCAAGGCCGGCCGCATCGCCGCGGTGGCGCAGTCGGGCGCGGTGCTGGCCGGGCTCGCCGACTGGGGCACCGCCCAGGGCATCGGCTTCTCGCATCTGATCTCGATGGGCGACATGAGCGACGTCGATTTCGGCGACGTGCTCGACATGCTGGCGCGCGACTCCGACACGCGCGCCATCCTGATGTACATCGAGGGCATCACACACGCGCGCAAGTTCATGTCGGCGGCGCGCGGTGTGGCGCGCATCAAGCCGGTGATCGTGCTGAAGGCCGGCCGCCATGCCGCCGCCGCCAAGGCCGCGGCCTCGCACACCGGCTCGATGGCGGGCTCCGCCGCCGTCTACAACGCTGCTTTCGCCCGCGCCGGCCTCGTGCGCGTGACGGGGCTGGGCGAGTTGTTCGATGCTGCCGAGACGCTGGGCTACGGCATCTCGCCGCGCACCGAGCGCCTGGCGATCCTGACCAATGGCGGCGGCGTCGGCATCATCGCCACCGATCTGCTGCTGGACGAGGGCGGCGAGCTGGCGACGCTGCTGCCCAAGACCCTCAATCAACTCGACAAGCACATGCCGCGGGCGTGGTCGCGCGGCAATCCGGTCGACATCGTGGGCGATGCTGATGGCCCGCGTTATGCCGCCGCGCTCGATGCCCTGGCCGACGATCGCGGCGTGGGCGCGGTGCTGGCGATGAACGTGCCGACCGCGCTCACCTCGTCGGAGGATGCGGCGCGCGCGATCGCGGGCGCCGCCGGCGCCAAGGTCGTGCCGGTGATCGGCTGCTGGATCGGTGGCCCCGCCGCGGCGGCGGGCCGCGAGGTCCTCCATGCCGCCGGCATGCCGGCCTACGACACGCCACTGCGCGCCGTGCGCGGTTTCATGCACACCGTCCAGTACCGGCGCGGCCAGCGCGCGCTCCAGCGCACACCGCCGTCGGTTCCCGACGCGCGCGCCGACACCCAGCTGGTCCGGGCCATCGTCCATGGGGCGCTGGCCGACAAGCGCTCGATCCTGACCGAGCCCGAAGCCAAGCGGGTGCTGGCGGCCTATGGCATTCCCGTCGTGCCGACCGAGATCGTGCTCGATGCCGCCGAGGCGGCGGCTGCCGCCGTGCGTATCGGCTTTCCCGTCGCGGTAAAAATCCTGTCGCGCCAGATCACGCACAAATCCGACGTGGGCGGCGTGGCGCTCGACCTCGTCTCCGAACAGGCCGTCATCGAAGCAGTGCGGACCATGACCGGCAAGGCGCTGGTGCAGGCGCCCAAGGCCAGGATCGACGGCTTCGTCGTCCAGCCGATGATCAAGCGGCCCAACGCCGTTGAGCTGATCCTGGGTGCCGCGGAAGACCCGGTCTTCGGGCCGATCCTGCTGGTCGGCCACGGCGGTGTTGCGGCTGAAGTGGTGGACGACAAGGCGCTGGCGCTGCCGCCGCTCGATCCGGTGCTGGCTGAGGATGCGCTGAGCCGCACCCGCGTCGACCGGCTGCTGCGAGGTTATCGCGACCGGCCGCCGGCGGCGCGCGGCGCGGTCGGCGAGGCCATGGTGCGGCTGTCGCAGCTCATCGCCGACGTCGACGAGATCGCCGAGCTCGACATCAATCCGCTGCTGGCCGACGCCGACGGAGTTCTGGCGCTCGACGCCCGCATCGTCGTCAGGAAGCCGGAAGCCGGGCAGGAGCGGGCGGCGCGCTTCGCCATCCGGCCCTATCCGGTCGAACTCGAGACCGAGATCCGGCATGGCGAGGAGAAGCTCCGGATCCGGCCGATCCGGCCGCAGGACGAGGCGTTGCTCGACGGCTTCGTGCGCGGCCTGTCGCGCGAGGACGTCCGCATGCGCTTCTTCGGGCCGCTGCGCGAACTCAGCCACGAGATGGCAGCAAGGCTCACCCAGATCGACTACGACCGCGAGATGGCGTTCCTGCTGATGGACGGCGAGACTCTGGTGGGCGTGGGCCGGCTCGCGGCCGACCCCGGCTTCGAGCAGGCCGAATTCGCCCTCGTCGTCGCCTCGAATCGCCAAGGCTGCGGCTACGGCACGTTGCTGCTCACGCATGTGCTGCATTATGCGAAGTCGCGCGGCATCAAGCGCGTGGTCGGGCATGTGCTGCGTGAAAACGGCAAGATGCTCGACCTCGTAAAACGCCTTGGCTTCCGCCGTGAAGGCATGCGCTCGGGCGAGCCTGACCTCCGGGTGGTGAAGTCGCTCGGCGGTCTGTAACGTCTGTATCCGTGGCCATTCTGGATTGGGGCCGAATAGTGGCGGCAGGCCAAGGCGTTAGGGCGAATCTCTGATATGGCATTGAGGAAGAACAGAAGCGGGAAGTCGAACAGAAGGAGTCCGAAACCGACGCTCACTCGCCTCGGGCGCCTGCGCGCACGATTTGGGTCTGTCGGTACATGGATCGATGCGCATCGTTGGCACTCGATTGTACTCGGTCTTCTGCTGCTGTTCTTCGGTAGTCTTGTCGGTGGCTATTTCGGCGCTGGTTGGCTCGAGTCGATCGACCGCGAGCGGCTGGCGCGCGAGACGATCGAGGACATGAAGCGCGGCACGCCTGCGGAACCCGACGCGAAATACGCCCGCATCGAAGATATCCCCGGCCTGCCCAAATACACCGAAGTCGAACCGGGCAAACCGCGCCCCACGCTCGAGGAGAAGCCGCGTCCGGCAAGCAAGCCCACGCAGGTGGCCGCGGCGGCGGCCTCGAGCGACCAGGCGTGGCGGCGCAACGCGGTGCCGTTCCGCGACCTCAACACGCGACCGCTGGTTGCCATCGTGATCGACGATGTCGGACTCGACCGGCCGCGCTCGAAACGCGCCTGGGAGCTGTCGGGCCCGTTGACAATGTCGTTCCTGCCCTACGCCAAGGACCTGCGCGATCAGGCGCGCGCCGCGCGCGGGCGAGGGCACGAACTGATGCTGCACCTGCCGATGGAGCCCACCGGACGCAACGATCCCGGCCCCGGCGCGCTGCTGGTCTCGATGACCGACGCCGAGATCCGCCAGCGCACGGCCACCGCGCTCGACAGCTTCGAGGGCTTCGCCGGCGTCAACAACCACATGGGCAGCCGCTTCACGGCCTTCCGACCGGGCATGGAGACGGTGCTGCGCCAGCTCAAGCCACGCGGGCTGATGTTCCTCGACTCGCGCACGACCAAGGACTCGGTGGGCGAGCAGACGGCCCAGGAACTCGGCGTCCCCAATATCGTCCGCCATGTGTTTCTCGATGACGACGAGTCGATAGAGGCCGTGCGCCGCAGGCTGGCGGAAGTCGAGGCCATCGCGAAGCGTCAAGGCTTCGTCGTCGCGATCGGCCATCCCCACGAGGCCACGCTGCAGGCGCTTTCCGAATGGCTGCCCACGGCACAGAGCAAGGGTTTGGCCCTCGCGCCGGCCACAGCCGTGTTGCGCAAGCGCAACGGTTGGGATTGAGTGCCGCCAACGAAGAGTTGGAGGAAGCAGCGTGCGTTACAAGAAACAGGCGATGATCGTGGCCCCGCAGCCGGAATCCACGGAAGCGGGAGCCGACGTGCTGCGCGAGGGCGGCAACGTCGTCGATGCCGGCATCGCCTGCGCGCTGGTCCAGGGCGTCGTCGATCCGCTGATGTGCGGCATCGCGGGCTTCGGCAGTTGCGGCATCTACATGCCGGGCAAGAAGTTCCACGGCTACATCGACGCCCACGCGCCGGCGCCGCTCGCGTCGCGGCCCGACATGTGGGCCAACCTGATCGAGAGCGAGGCGCGCGACGGCTACGGGTTCATCCTGAAGGGCCGGGTGAACGACATTGGCTACAAGTCGATCTGCGCGCCGGCCAATCTCAGGATGTACTACGAAGCGCACAAGGAGCACGGTAGCCTGCCGTGGTCGCGCATCGTCGAGCCTGCGATCGCCTGGGCCGAGAACGGTTGGACGGTGCGACCGCACGTTCACTACTGGTGGTCGGACGACGGCGCCTTTGGCCGCGCGCCCAACTTCGAGCGCACCGGCTTCACCCCGGCGGCGCGCTCCCTCTACTGCCGGCCCGACGGGACGCCCAAGCGGGTCGGCGATGCCGTCGTCAACCGCGACTACGCGCAGACCTTGAGGGCCATCGCCAAGGGCGGTGCCGATGCCTTCTATTCGGGCGAGATCGCGCAGGCGATCGCCGAGGACATGAAGAAGAACGAGGCGCTTCTGTCGCTGGAGGATCTCAAGGCCTGGAAGCCCACGCACAACGCGC
>JAUXST010000237.1 GCA_030679805.1 Reyranella sp.
GAAAGCCGATGCCATCCGCCGCGAGATCGCCACGGCGATCGGAGGCGAAAGCCCGCATCGCTGGCTCACCATCGATTTTACCGCCGATCCACGCTGGCTGTAGGGGTATTTGACCTTTCCGCTGGAACGTCCCATGTCAGAAATCGAGGGGGTTCCGCCGACCGATGTACACAGCCACAACCCGTGCCATTTGCGTGACCGTCAGGCCGCAATATCTGCCTGACCAATCCGATCCGGCCAGGTCGCAGTATGTCTGGGCCTACCAGGTCCGCATCGAAAACAAGGGCAAGGACACGGTGCAGCTGCGCAGTCGGCACTGGAAGATCACCGACGGACTCGGCAGGCTGCAGGAAGTGAAGGGGCCCGGCGTGGTCGGCAAGACGCCGATGCTGCGTCCGGGCGACGTGTTCGAGTACAGTTCCGGCACGCCGCTCTCCACGCCATCTGGAATCATGAGCGGGACGTATCAGATGGTGAGCGAGCAGGGAGAGAAATTCGACATCGAGGTGCCGACCTTCTCGCTCGACATGCCGGCCGAGAGGCGTCACCTCAATTGAAGCGGCACCAATCGAGCCGAGCCGGAGGAAGCCAGGAGGAGCGACGATGAACAGGATCCTGAAGAAGAGCGACATGGTCTCGCTCGCCACTGGCCTCGCCCGTCCGTCGCGCGAGGAAGCCGAGGCGGCCGTCCGCACGCTGATCCGCTGGTCCGGTGACGATCCCGACCGCGAGGGCCTGGCCGGTACGCCCGACCGCGTCGTGCGCTCCTACGAGGAATTCTTCGCCGGCTACGACCAGGATCCGCGCGACATGCTGCAACGGACCTTCGAGGAGGTCGAAGGCTACGACGAGGTCGTGGCGCTGCGCGACATCCGGCTCGAATCGCACTGCGAGCATCACATGGTGCCGATCATCGGCCGCGTCCATGTCGGCTATCTGCCCGACAAGCGCGTCGTCGGCATCAGCAAGCTCGCCCGCGTGGTCGATGCCTTCGCCCATCGCCTGCAGATCCAGGAGAAGCTGACGGCGCAGATCGCCAACACCCTGCAGGAGGTCCTGCAGCCGCGCGGCGTCGCCGTCGTCATTGAGGCGGCGCACCAGTGCATGACCACCCGCGGCGTCCACAAGTCCGACGTCACCATGGTGACCAGCCGCATGCTGGGCGCCTTCCGCGACAACGGCGAGACACGCCGCGAATTCTTGACCATGATCGGTCGTACGTCAGTCTGAACTCGTAAAGGGAATCATGGCCGGAGAGATCGTCAATTCCGTCGAAATGCTGCGCCGCCTTGTAGCCTTCGACACCACCTCGCGTAATTCCAACCTGGCCCTGATCGAGTACGTCCAAGGATACCTCGAGGGACACGGCATCGACTCGAAGCTGGTACCCAACGAGGACGGCACCAAGGCCAACATGTTCGCGACCGTCGGTCCCAACGTGAAGGACGGCGTCGTGCTCTCCGGCCACACCGACGTGGTGCCGGTCGACGGCCAGCCCTGGGTCACCGACCCGTGGACGCTGACGCTCAAGGACGGCAAGTACCACGGCCGCGGCACCTGCGATATGAAGGCGTTCTACGCCATCGCGCTCGCTATGGTGCCCGAGTTCAAGAAGGCCAAGCTCAAGCGGCCGATCCATTTCGCGCTCTCCTACGACGAGGAGATCGGCTGTTTCGGCGCGCATTCGCTGGCCGCCGCCATGGCGACCGAAGTGCCGCGGCCGCGCGCCATCATCATCGGCGAGCCCACGATGATGACGGTGGTCCATGCCCACAAGGGCAGCCAGTCCTACGTCACCAGATTCACCGGCTTCGAGGCCCATTCCTCGATGACGCACCTCGGCGTCAGCGCCATCCATTTCGCCGGCGAGTTCGTCCACTACCTCAACCAGGTCCAGGAGGAGCTCGAGGCGGCGGCGCCCAAGAACAGCGAGTTCATGCCGGCGGCGGCGACGTTCAACGTCGGCACCATCATCGGCGGTACAGCGGGCAACATCCTGGCGCGCGAGTGCGAGGTACTGTGGGGCTATCGCGAGCTGCCGACGCGGCCGATCGAGGAACTGGGCGAACGCGCCAAGAAGTGGCTTGCGGAAGAGCTGCTGCCCAAGATGAAGGCCAAGCATCCGGCCGCCGCCATCGCCACTGAACTGCGCGCCTCGACGCCCGCCTTCTCGCCCAAGGGCAATGATGAGGCCAAGACCCTGGCCGGCAGCTGGTCGGGCTCCAACACGGTGGGCAGCGTGGTCTACGCCACCGAAGCCGGCATCTTCCGCAAGACGATGGGCGTGCCGACGGTGTTGTGCGGTCCGGGCGACATCGCCCAGGCGCACCAGCCCAACGAATTCCTGCTCGCCTCGCAGATCGAGGCCTGCGAAGGCTTCATGAAGCGCATGGTAGAGTGGGCTTGTAGGGAATAGGGCGTGAAGCGGCGCAGCCGTTATTGCTGCGGGACGACCTTGATCAGATGATTTGGCTTCCAGCCGGGGACCAGTTCCATGCGCCTTTGCCACCAGCGCGGCAGGCCCGTGGGGTCGGTCTTGCGCTGGAGATAGAATCCCTGCAAGGGGCGGATGAACTCCCAGATGCGCCGCAGTTCCTTCACCGGCGTGTCGTGCACGTCGACGCGCAGGTCGACCAGCGGGACTGGTCCCGGGCCGTGCACCAGCAAGGCCGCGGACGTGAGCCCTTCGGGCTGGCCGCCGGAGCGGGCGCCCGCTTCCAGGCCTCGCATCAGCCGTTCCGCCAGGGGAAGGTCGCCGTCCTGGGTGGCGCTGAACTCGCGCCAGGCGTCGTCCAGGCAGACCTCCGTCAGCACGTTGCCGGCGACGGCGAAGCCATCGCCCAGCCGGTGGCCGCAGTGCGGCGGCGCGTTGGCGCCGGTGAAGCCGGCGACGCCGCCGAACATGTCGACCAGGATCACCTGCCGGCTCTGCCAATACGGATCCTTCGCGGCCAGTTCCGCCAGCGTGCCGGCGGCGGAGGCGCCGCTGGCGAGCAGCTCGCCCGCCATGGTGCGGTGGATCGGCGAGGCCACCACCTGGTAGGCCACGGCACCGCGCCCGCTCACCACCAGCGGCACGGCGCTGCCGACCGTCGGCGAGTAGGTCGATACGGCGACGCCATACTGGCCGGTGCGCGGGCAGCGTGCGGCGATGGAATAGGTCATTGTTTTCCTCCCGGGTTTGTTCAGCGTTTGAGGGCGGCCTGGGCGCGGTCCCAGTCGCGCTGGAACATGGCGCCGAGCGCGGCGGCGTCGGCCGGGCCGTAGAGCAGGCCGAGGCCTTCGATCCGTGCCCGTACCGCCGGCTCCGCCAGGATGGCGGCCACTTCCGTATTGAGCCGGGCGATCACCGCGGGCGGCGTGCCGGCGGGTGCGAAGAGCGCGTTGCTCGCCAGCGCGTCGTAAGGCACGCCGGACTCCAGGAGGGTCGGAACGTCGGGCAGGTCGGGCAGGCGCCGCGCCATGGCCGTCGCCAGTACCCGGAGCTTGCCCTCGCGCACCAGCGGCATCTGCACTGCCGCCGAACCGATGTTGAGCTGGATGACTCCGGCCAGCAGGTCGAGATCCAGGGGCGGCAGGCCGCGATAGCTCAGATGTTCCATCCGCGCGCCGGCAGCCTGTTCGAGGGCCATGCAGCCCTGATGATCGCCGCCGCCTTCACCGACATTGCCGCAATTCAGCTTCCCGGGATTGGCGCGCAGATACGCCAGCAGTTCCGCCACGTTGGTCGCGGGAATGGTGGGGTTGATTACGAGCACGCTGGGCAAGCCGGCGATGAAGGCGACGGGCTCGAGTTCTTTCATCGGCTCGAAGCGCACGTCCTTCATGTTGGCGGCCACGACCAGGATGGCGCTGCTGTGCATCAGCAGCGTGTAGCCGTCCGGCTTGGCACGGGCGACGAGCTGTGCGCCGATCAGTCCGCCGGCGCCACCGCGATTGTCGACCACCACGGCCACGCCGAGCCGCGCGCTCAGGCGCTCCGCCACCAGACGGGCCAACGTGTCGGTGATGCCGCCGGCGGCATAGGGCACCACGATGGTCACGGGCTGGCTGGGAAAAGCCGGCTGGGCGCGGCCGGGCATCGCGGCGCAGAGCAGCAACGTCAGGACGAGAACGAAACGGCGGAGTGGCATCACGGCGGAAACTCCTGGGGTCGTGACGCTACCCTAGGCCGCGGAGTGGCCTGCTTCGTTGGCAATATGGAGCAAGCAGCATGCAGTAAATTTGCAGCCGGTCGCGATCGCTGATCGACGCTCAGGCCTCGCAGGTGAGAAAGCTGCCGTCGGCCACCAGCATGGCGACCTCGTCGCGCACCGCGGCGGCCAGGTGCTGCATAGCGGGCGAGTGGGCCCGCTCCTCCGGCAGGGCGAGCACCAGGGTGCGGATGATGGCCGGATTGTCGACCGGTGCCGCGGTCAGCATGCCCGTTTCGAGATCGGCGCGAACGGCGTGGAGCGACGCGACGACCTGCGCGAGGCCCTTCGCGGCCAGCGCCTTCAGCGCCTGCAGGGCGGCAACTTCGAAGCGGACATTGAGTGTCAGGCCGTTTCCGCGCGCCATGCCTTCGAGATATTGCCGGAAGGGATCGCCGGGCTCGGCCAAGGCCAACGGCACCTTGGCCAGATGGGAGAAGGGCAGTGGTCGATCCAGGCGATAGCCACAGGCGCGGTCTCCGACCAGCAGCAGCCGCTCGGAAAACAACGGGGTCAGGGCCAGTTCCCGTGTCGGCTTCGGGTTGAAGAACAGGGCGACATCGAGATCGCCGGCCGACAACATTTGCCGCAGGTGGTTGGACACGCCGCCGACGAAGCGGATGTTCACGGCGGGATGATGC
>JAUXST010000243.1 GCA_030679805.1 Reyranella sp.
GGCGTCGATCGCGCCATCCAGATCGTGGAGCGCGCGATCGAGCGCGATGGCCGGCCGGTCTATGTCCGCCCCGAGATCGTGCACAACCGCTATGTGGTCGAGAATCTCGAAGCCAAGGGCGCGGTTTTCGTCGACGAACTCGACGAAGTGCCCGACGACCGCCCGGTGGTGTTCTCCGCGCACGGCGTGCCCAAGTCCGTGCCGGCCGAGGCCGGGCGGCGCAATCTGCTCTATGTCGATGCCACCTGCCCGCTGGTCTCCAAGGTCCACCGCGAGGCCGAACGCCACCATGAGTCGGGGCGCCGTGTCGTGCTGATCGGCCACGCCGGCCATCCGGAAGTGATCGGCACCATGGGCCAGCTTCCGCCAGGTGCTGTGCTGCTGGTCGAGAGCGTGGCCCAGGTCGACGCGCTCGACGTGGCCGACCCGCTCGATCTCGCCTACGCCACCCAGACCACGCTCTCGGTCGACGACACGACCGAGATCGTGGCCGCGCTCCGCCGCCGGTTTCCGGCCATCCAGGGACCGAAGATGGAAGACATCTGCTACGCCACCACAAACCGGCAGGCAGCCGTGAAGGCGATCGCCGAACGCTGCGATGCGCTGGTGGTGATCGGGGCGCCCAATTCCTCGAACTCCATGCGGCTGGTCGAGGTCGCGGCGAACTACGGCTGCGCCCGGTCCCGCCTCGTGCAGCGCGCCGCCGACATGGACTGGGAGTGGCTGGGAGACGCCAGACGACTCGGCATCACGGCCGGCGCCTCGGCGCCCGAACTGCTGGTCGACGAGCTGATCGAGGCCTGTCGTGTGCGCTACGACGTCACCGTCGAGGAAGTGCGCACCACCGAGGAGAACGTCGTCTTCAAGCTGCCGCGTCTGCTGGTGGCATGACGTGTGGCGGCATGACGTATCGGTGAACTGAGATGGCGGTCTATACCGAAGTCGGCGAAGCCGAACTCGACGCATTCCTCGCCGACTACGACATCGGCGAGGCCGAGGCGTTGAAGGGCGTGGCCGAGGGCGTCGAGAATTCCAACTACCTTCTGACCACGACCAAGGGGCAATATTTCCTCACGCTCTACGAAAAGCGCGTGGACCCGAAGGACCTGCCCTTCTTCCTCGGCCTGCTGGACCACCTGGCGGCGCGCGGAATCAACTGTCCCAAGCCGATCCACGGCCGCGACGGCAACGCGATCCGCACGCTGGCCGGCAAGCCGGCGGCCGTCACGACCTTCCTGCATGGCCTGTGGCCGCGCCGCATCGGCGTCCACCATTGCGGACCGATCGGCGGCGCCCTGGCCGAGCTGCATCTCGCCGGCCACGACTTCTCGATCAAGCGGCCGAACGCGCTCTCGGTGGCCGGCTGGCGGCCCTTGTTCGACAGCGCGCGCGCCCACGCCGACGACGTGGCACCCGGCCTCGCCCGCGAACTAGGCGCCGAGATCGATTTCTTCGAGGCCAACTGGCCGCGTGACCTGCCGGCGGGAGTGATCCATGCCGATCTCTTCCCCGACAACGTGTTCTTCCTGCATGAGAAGCTGTCGGGCCTGATCGACTTCTACTTCGCCTGCAACGATGCCCTGGCCTACGACGTCGCGATCTGCCTGAATGCCTGGTGTTTCGAGCCCGACCGGTCGTTCAACACCACCAAGGCGCGGGGGATGATCCAAGCCTACGACAACGTCCGGCCGTTGAACGACGCCGAGCGCGCGGCCCTGCCGCTGCTGGCGCGGGGCGCGGCACTGCGCTTCCTGCTGACGCGGCTCTACGACTGGCTGCATACGCCGGCCACCGCGCTGGTGAAGCGCAAGGACCCGCTCGAATATCTCGCCTATCTGCGCTTTCACCGGCGCGCGGCGTCGCTGGCGGACTACGGCCTGTGAGTCCCCTCTCTTCGGAAAAGGGGCGGCCTGAAGTCGAGCTGTTCACCGACGGTGCGTGCAGCGGCAACCCCGGCCCGGGCGGCTGGGGCGCGATCCTGCGCCTGAAGGATGCGACCGGCGGTGGCAAGGAGCGCGAGCTGAGCGGCGGCGATCCGGCAACCACCAACAACCGCATGGAGCTGATGGCCGCGATCATGGGCCTGGAGGCGCTGAAGCGGCCCTGCCATGTGCGCCTCTTCACCGACAGCACCTATGTGAAAGACGGCGTCACCAAGTGGATCCACGGCTGGAAGAAGAACGGCTGGCGCACCGCCGACAAGAAGCCGGTGAAGAACGTCGAGCTGTGGCAACGTCTCGATACGGCACGCGATGGCCATCACGTCGAATGGCACTGGGTGCGCGGCCACAGCGGCCATCCCGAAAACGAACGGGCCGACCAGCTGGCGCGGGCGGCGATTGCAGAACTCAGGTCGTAGGCATCAGCCCCGCTTGGGCTGTGTCGGGACGGGCTTCCTTTCGACCGGCTTTTCGTAGACGAGATCGAACGCCTCGCGCGTGCCGTCGCAGGGATTGTCGCCCTCGGCGAGACGCCACACCTGCGACTTGCCGGAACGGCGGAAGGTAAGCGTGCCCGCCACCTTGCAGGGCGTGCCCTTCTCGACCTTGGCGACGCGGAAGGCGACCTCGCCGCGGACCTGGACGACTCCGGCCGAGATGCGCTCGACCACGCCATCGATCGAGGCCCAGTCGCCCTCGGTGCCGGGCGCGACACTGTCGATCCGTCCCTTGATCGTCCACAGATTGCCCTGGCGGGTCACGATCACATCGCCCGACTTGGCGCCCTTGATCTTGGCGTAGCGGCCCCAGACGATCTTGCGCGCATCGGCGAAGAGCTGGGCCTCGGTGTCGGCGGCAATCTCGGTGCGATCCACCTTCTGCGTCCCGGGCAAGGGTGAGCTGAGGCCGGTCGTCGGCACGCCCTGCTGGACCGTGGGCGCCTGCTGGGGCGGCGGCGCGGGATAGTAGGGGGACGACGGTTGGGATGGTGCGCCGGCGGGCGGGGTCTGAGCCATCACTTGGGCCGACGCCTGGGCCGCAAACAGGAGGACGAGCACGATCGATGAGATAAATCGGTTCATTGCTGTGGCTCTTACCTCAGTCATTGCCAGCATACTACCGCTTCCCGCCGCTTTTGGGCGGGGCGTTTGGCGCCGCCGGCGTGCCGGCCCCGGCGGGAGGGGCACTGGTAGCCGGCTGTTCGCCGCCCAGCCCCGCCTGGGCTCGCCGCGCCGCGTCAGAGCCGGGCGGCACGGCGCGCAGCACGCGG
>JAUXST010000251.1 GCA_030679805.1 Reyranella sp.
AGGACCCGCAGCGGCTGCACCAAGCCATAAGGCGACCCGCGGGCGTGCCGCGGGAGGTCGTGCCGGAAATGAAAAAGGCCGGCGCAATCCAAGCGCCAGCTTGGCAGAATTCATAGCGTATTTCTGCTGAACCTGCACATCACATCTGCGTGAGTGGATGCTGGCACTGCAAGCGCTTTGCTCGCGGCGGCGACGTCTAGTTGCGCCTTCTGCGTGTGGAGGTCGAGGCGCGCTTCTTCGGCGACCATTTCCCGATCATGCCGTGCACGCCGATCATCGCGCCCGCCACCAGTTCGAGCGCCAGGAAGCGCCGTTCCTCGACCCAGCCGGGAAGCTGGATGTGGAGCGCCAGGTCGCGACGGAAGCCGAACTGGTTGTAGTACTCGGGATCACCGACGAGGATGATGCGGCTGTGCCCCTGCATACGCGACTGGGCCATCGAGTGCCACATCAGGGCCTTGCCGTAACCCAGGCCGCGCAACTCCGGCGCGATGGCGAGCGGACCCAGCAGGATCGCCGGCCATTTCTCGTTGATCTCGATCGGCCAGTTGCGGATCGAGGCGACCATGCGACCCTTCTGGTCGATGGCCACGAAGCAGAGCTCACGGATCGGCTTCACGTCCTCGCGCAGGCGATAGACCGTCTTGTGCTGGCGGTCCGGTCCGAACGCGGCCTCGTTCATGGCCTCGATGGCGCCGTCGTCGCGGACGCGCTCACGCAACAGGCGCAGCCTGCCGGGGTCTCGGGCCGGACCGACCATGCCGCGCTCCCTAGGGCTGGCCGAGTGCCGCCATCAGCTCGCGCCATTCGCGCGCGCTGAGGCCGCTTGTCTTCTGCTCGACCTTCTTGCCCGCCAGCAGGCGCTTGACGATGGCGAGTCCGGTCTTCGATAGGTGGGTGCCACCCATGCGGTATTCCATGAAGGCATCGTGGCTGATCGGGCACCAGCGCTTCAGCGTGTCGATCATGACATCGGCATAGACGCGGATCTCGTACTGGGCGTGGGCGTCGGCGCGCAGCGACAGGAAATGCATGAGGTTGTGGAGGTTGGTCTTCCAGTACCACTGGGTATAGAAGGCGAGCGACAGGTTCATGCGCGCGAGTTCGCGCGCCAGGCCGGAGCGCTCGGGATCGAGTGGTTCGCCGGCCTCACCCTCGTTCAGCATCTCCATGTAGTGCTCGTAGACGAGTTCGGCGTCCTTTTTCAGGAGGCCGAAGACGCGCTCCGCCTCCTTGCCGGCCAGCACGGCGTCGCGACCCTGGCGGTTGGCCTTGCTCTGGGCGGCGAGATGCTCGGGCTTGGGAATGTAGAATTCGTTGTCGAGGATCGAATAGCGCGCGGAGTATTCGTTCACGTTGGCGGTGCGGTGGCGGATCCACTGGCGCGCCACGAAGATCGGCAGCTTCACGTGATATTTGATTTCACACATCTCGAACGGCGTCGTGTGCCGATGCCGGATGAGATAGTTGATCAGGCCACGGTCTTCGCTCACCTTCTTGGTGCCACGGCCGTAGCTGACGCGCGCGGCTTGCACGACTGCGGCATCGTCACCCATGTAGTCGACCACCCGGACGAAGCCGTGATCGAGTACCGGCAGGGCCTGGTAGAGAATTTCCTCCAGCGCCGGCGCGACCGGCCGAAGGGTCGACTGGCCGCCGGCCCGTGCCTGGTCGATTTCAGCCTGCTGGTCGGTGGAGAGGGGCATCTTCATTCGTCCTTTGTTGGCCGCGGACTCTATGGTCGGCGGGCCGCCCCTTCCATGGGGAAATCGCCGGGGGAAATAACCGAGCCCACGGGATGCCTTCAATTTGCCCCGCGAAGCGCCTATATAGGGATTGTCGGGAAACCGACTATGGCGATAAACGCCGCGTGACATAAGCGTTTCGGACCCGGGGGCGGTACCCGGCGCCTCCACCATTCCCTCCAGACCCCGATCTCAATGAGTGACGGGCGCGGAGACCATGGGGGCGAAACAGGATCGACGAGCGTGGTAAAGGCGCGGTTTTTGCCCGGTATGGTTCCGCCGCAACGGACCACACACAAGTGCTAACGATAACACCGTTACACTCGCTGCTGCCGCCTAAACAGCGGACGTAAGCGCGGTCCGGGGGGCACCGGGCAACAGAAGCCCCCCACTTTCATTTCACTGCAATGCCCGCTATTGGCATCGTTGACTCTCACACCACGCGGGCCGATGGTTCGCGTAGATTTTCCGACAGGCCATGAACGATCGCTTTCACTACGACGCTCTCGTCGACGACGCGCTGCGCAGCGTCGTGCGCCGCGTGCTGACGCAGGTCGCGGCAAAGGGCCTGCCCGGCTCGCATCATTTCTACATCAGCTTCCGCAGCACCGACCCCGGCGTCGAGCTGCCGGAGTACCTGCGCGCCAAATACCCTGAAGAGATGACGATCGTGCTCCAGCACCAGTACTGGGACCTCGTCATCGGCGAGGAATTCTTCGAGGTGACGGTGAGCTTCAACAAGCAACAGGAGCACATAAAAGTGCCGTTCGCCGCTTTGTCGGCGTTCGTCGACCCGTCGGTGCGCTTCGGCCTGCAGTTCGACCGCAAGGAAAAAGCGGCGGCCGACAAGCCCGAGGGCGCGGCCGTTCCGCCGACGCCCCTGCCGGCGCCCGACAAGCGACCGGCGGCAGCGGGCCCGGCCACGGCGGAAGACAAGCCCGCGGCGGAAGGGGCGGCCGAGGCCAAGCCCGAGGATGCCGCCTCCAAGATCGTCAAGCTCGACAGCTTCCGGAAGAAGTAGGTAGACGCCGCGGCGCGGCTGCGGCAGGGATGCCCGCCGTCTGTGCGGGTGCCCCCAAAGCAGTGGCCAGGAGAGACCATGCCCGAATTCCAGTTCCAGCAGATGTTCCCCAGCGGGCCGGACACCACGCCCTACCGCAAGATCAGCTCCGATTTCGTCGGCACGGCGAAGTTCAACGGCCGCGACGTGCTCACCGTCGAACCCGAGGGCCTGACCCAGCTCACCGCCGCGGCCTTCCACGATATTTCGCACCTGCTGCGGCCCGGCCATCTCGCCCAGCTCCGCGCGATCCTCGACGACGGCGAGGCCTCGGCCAACGACAAGTATGTGGCGTTGGAACTCCTGAAGAATGCCAACATCTCGGCCGGCGGCGTGTTGCCGATGTGCCAGGACACCGGCACTGCGATCGTCATGGGCAAGAAGGGCCAGGCGGTGTGGACCGGCGGCGGCGACGAGGAGGCGATCTCCCGCGGCGTCCACAAGACCTACACCGAGACCAACCTGCGCTACAGCCAGGTCTCGCCGCTCTCGATGTTCAAGGAAGTGCAGACCGGCACCAACCTGCCGGCGCAGATCGACATCTATGCGACCGACGGCGACGCCTACAAGTTCCTGTTCATCGCCAAGGGCGGCGGCTCGGCCAACAAGAGCTACCTCCACCAGCAGACGCCGGCAGTGCTGAACGAGGCCGCCCTGCTGAAGTTTCTCGACACCCAGATCCGCACGCTCGGCACCGCGGCCTGCCCGCCCTACCACCTCGCCATCGTGGTCGGCGGCACCTCGGCCGAGATGAACCTCAAGACCGTGAAGCTCGCCTCCACGCGCTACCTCGACGACCTGCCCGGCGAAGGCAACGACAAGGGCGTCGCCATCCGCGACCGCGAGATGGAAAAGAAGGTGCTGGAACTCACGCGCCAGATGGGAATCGGCGCACAGTTCGGCGGCAAGTATTTCTGCCACGACGTGCGCGTGATCCGCATCGCCCGCCATGGCGCTTCGGTGCCGATCGGCATCGGCGTAAGCTGCTCGGCCGACCGCCAGGCCGTGGGCAAGATCACCAGGGACGGCATTTTCCTCGAACAGCTCGAACACAATCCGGCGCACTACCTGCCCGAGATCGAGCCGCAGCAGCTGTCCGGCGACGTCGTGTCGGTCGACCTCAACAAGGGCATGGCGCATACGCTGTCGGTGTTGACCAGGCATCCCGTGAAGACGCGCGTGAACCTCACCGGCACGCTGATCGTGGCGCGCGACTCGGCGCACGCGAAGCTGAAGGAGCGTCTCGACCGCGGCGAGGGCCTGCCCGACTACTTCAAGCAGTTCCCGGTCTACTACGCCGGCCCGGCCAAGACCCCGACCGGCATGGCCTCGGGCTCGTTCGGCCCGACCACCGCCGGCCGCATGGATTCCTACGTCGACCTCTTCCAGGCCAACGGCGGCTCGATGGTCATGCTGGCCAAGGGCAACCGCAGCAAGCAGGTGGTCGACGCCTGCAAGAAGCACAAGGGCTTCTACCTGGGTTCGATCGGCGGCCCGGCGGCGATCCTGGCGCAGGACGTCATCAAGAAGGTCGAGGTGCTGGAGTATCCGGAGCTCGGCATGGAAGCCATCTGGCGTATCCAGGTCGAGAATTTCCCGGCCTTCATCATCACCGACGACAAGGGCAACGATTTCTTCAGCGACTTGAAGATCTAGCGGTTGCAGTCAAACACAAGAGCCCCATGAGCGCGCGGGACGCGCGCGGTCCAGCAGATCATGAGTTTTCGGGACCGCGCGCGTCCCGAGCGCTCATCGTCTCGGGCATAGCGAAGCATACGCGTCGAAACACGGGACCTTAACAGGCCCCACGTCGGAGTATTCAACGACGGCAAAGCCCGCGAGCACGGCGACCGTGCCGATCATGGCCCGGATCATCGGTTCCCTCCCACATTTTGGGCCGGCAGATCCCCACCTGCCGCCCCTTCCCCGCGTCCCTTCTAGCAATCGTCCCAAGGCGGGGTTGAGGCGGGGTTTGTAAGAGTTGTTTCAACACCTGCCGGACTTCACGTTACACTTGCCGCCATGAATCTCGCCAAACAGCATCTCGACGTCGGCCTGTTCTCCAACAAGCGTGATGAGCAACTGGCTTTCTGGCAGCAGGCCGTGGGCCTGCCCTACGACCACATGGGCAAGGTGGGCGGCGGCGTGCAGCAGCATCGCCATCACATGAACGGCTCGATCCTCAAGATGAACCATTCGCGCGGCCCCCTGCCCGCTGCGGCGCCGTCCGGGATCATCGGCCTCGAGATCGCCCGGGCCGGGCTGGCGGCGCCCCATCCGCTGGCCGATCCCGACGGCAACAGGGTCACTCTGGTGCCCAAGGGGGCGAATGGCGTGGAAGGCATCGCTGTTCTGCTCAGGGTCAACGATCCCCGCGCACACGACCGCTTCTGGACCGAGGCGATGCAGTTCGAGCGCGCCGGCGAAGGACGCTACCGCTGCGGCGACTCGCTGATCGTGATCGCCGAGCAGGGCAAGGTGGAGCGTAGCCCGGAATGGCGCGGGCCGGGCTATCGCTACACGACCGTCCAGGTGTGGGACTGCATTGCCGAGTACGAAGGTATCCTGGCGCGCGGCGGCACTTCGGGCGGCGACCCCAGGATCCTGGGAGAAACGGTGCGCTTTGCCTTCGTTTGCGATCCCGACGGCAACCACATCGAGATCAGCCAGCGTGCCTCGCTGACCGGCGGGAAGCTGTAGCGTCGGACGACGAAAACTACTTCTTGCGTGCCTTGCGGGCAGCGTAGCGGGCGTCGCGGGCGGCCTTCTGTTCGGCCTCGGTCAGCACCACCTTGACGGGCCGGCGGGCTTCACGTTCGGCCGCGGCGGCGGCTTCGGCGGCCGCGGCCTCGGCGGCAGCGGCGGCCTTCGCCGCCTCGCGCTCGGCCACGATACGGGCCTGCTCGGCCTGCTTGGCGGCCCGGCGTTCGGCTTCGCGGGCCTCGCGGGCGGCCGCAATGGCGATGCGCTCGGCCTGTCGTGCGGCAAACTCCGGATCGTTGGCGGGATCCTTCGCCCGGGCCTTTTCAAGCAGGGCCTGCTTGGCCTTGGCCGCCGTCTCCAATCGATCTGCGAAGTCTATCTTTCTGCCGCTCATCGTTCTTCGTTCCTATTCCGCCGCTGCCGCGGACGACTCTTTCTTGGCGCGCTTGCGGTCTTCCGCTTTCAGGAAGCGCTTGCGCAGACGGATCGACTTGGGCGTGATCTCGACCAGCTCGTCCTCTTCAATGTAGGCGATCGCCTGCTCGAGCGACATCTTGCGCGGCGGCGTGAGCTTCACGGCCTCGTCCTTGCCGGCGGCGCGGATGTTGGTGAGCTGCTTGCCCTTGAGTACGTTCACTTCGAGGTCGTTGCCGCGGCTGTGCTCGCCGATGATCATGCCCATGTACACCGGCACGCCGGGATCGATGAACATCGGGCCCCGCTCCTCGAGGTTCCACATCGCGTACATCACCGCATTGCCCGGCGCATTGGCAATCAGTGCGCCGTTGCGCCGGCCGGCGATCGGGCCGCGATAGGGGCCGTATTCGTGGAAGATACGGTTCATCACGCCGGTGCCGCGGGTGTCGGTCAGGAACTCGCCGTGATAGCCGATCAGGCCGCGCGAGGGCGCGTAGAACACCAGGCGGGTCTTGCCGGCGCCCGACGGGCGCATGTCCTGCAGCTCGCCCTTGCGCATGGAGATCTGCTCGACCACGACGCCGGTATAGGCGTCATCGACGTCGATCACGACTTCCTCGATCGGCTCGAGACGCTGGCCGGTCTTGGGATCGGTCTGGAACAGCACGCGCGGGCGACCGACGGCGAGTTCGAAGCCCTCGCGGCGCATGGTCTCGATCAGCACGCCGAGCTGCAATTCGCCGCGGCCAGCGACCTCGTAGGAATCGGCATTCTCGGTGTCGGTGACGCGGATGGCGACGTTGCCCTCGCCCTCGCGCATCAGGCGCGCGCGGATCATGCGGGTCGTGACCTTGTCGCCCTCCGTGCCGGCCAACGGCGAGTCGTTGACCGAGAAGGTCATGGCGAGTGTCGGCGGATCGACCGGCTGCGAGGCGATCGGCTCGCTGATCGTGAGGTCGCCGATGGTGTCGGCGACGGTCGCGACCTTGAGGCCGGCGACGGCCACGATGTCGCCCGCTTCGGCAACGTCGAGCGACATGCGCTCGAGGCCGCGGAAGGCCAGCACACGGGTGATGCGCGTCTGCTCGAGTTCCGTGCCGTCGCGCGACAGCGCCTTGATATTGGTGTTGGGCTTGATCGAACCCGACAGGATGCGGCCGGTCAGGATGCGGCCGAGGAAGGGATCGGCCTCGAGCGTCGTCACCAGCATGCGGAAGGCGGGATCGGGATCGACCTTGGGCGGCGGCACGTGCTTCAGCACTAGGTCGAACAGCGGCTCCATGTCCTTGTGCTCGGCCTCGAGCGAGGTCGCGGCCCAGCCCTGGCGGGCCGAGGCGAAGAGCGTCGGGAAATCGAGCTGCTCGTCGCTGGCTTCCAGCGCCGAGAACAGGTCGAACACCTCGTCGTGGACCTCATGGGCGCGCGCATCCGAGCGGTCGACCTTGTTGATCAGCACGATGGGGCGCAGGCCAAGGCGCAGTGCCTTGCCGAGCACGAACTTGGTCTGCGGCAGGGGGCCTTCGGCCGCGTCGACCAGCAGCACCACGCCGTCGACCATCGACAGGATACGCTCGACCTCGCCGCCGAAATCGGCGTGGCCCGGCGTGTCGACGATATTGACACGCGTGCCCTTCCAGACGACCGAGGTCGCCTTGGCGAGGATGGTGATCCCGCGCTCACGCTCGAGGTCGTTGGAGTCCATGGCGCGCTCGGCGACTTGCTGGTTGTCGCGGAACGTGCCGCTCTGCTTCAGCAGGCAATCAACCAGTGTGGTCTTGCCATGGTCGACGTGCGCGATGATCGCGACGTTGCGGATATCCATAATCACTTGTGTCCGGAGGGAGGTGGCTGGCCGCGCTTATACGCATGCACCATGGCCCCGGCAAGGCAGGTTGAGGCGGTGTCTTGCCGCTGTCACAGTGCCCGCATGCATAAACGCTCGGTCACCATCGACGGTCACCGCACCAGCATTTCACTGGAGGATGCGTTTTGGACTGAATTATCGGCGATTGCCCGGGCGCGCGGCCTCTCCGTCAATGCCCTGGTAGCCGAGATCGACCATGCCCGAGGCACCCCCTTAGGCACCGCCAAGGGCGCCAATCTCTCCAGCGCCCTCCGTCTCCATGTGCTCGACGAGCTGAAGAAAGCCCAGCGGAACTAATATCAGTCGAGCTTGAAGCCCTTGGCGCGCACGAATGCGCCGAAATCGGCCCGCTCCGGAACCGAATATTGCCGCGCCTTGTCCTCGGACCAACCATAGGCCGGATCCTCGCCGAACTTCTCGACGAAGCGCTGGGTCTTGTAAGGCTGGGTCTCGTTGCGACGCCGGTCGTAGGCCGCGACCTTTTCCCTGAGGCCCGTCTCGTCGTAGCGGTCGCGGTGAATGGACACGTCGAGACCGAGCCGCGGGCTCATCACGCCTTCGAAGGACGGCCAGCCGATCCCCAGCCCGGCCACGGGAAACACGTGCTGCGGCAGGCCGAGCACCTCGGCCACCTCGGCCGCATGGTTGCGGATCTGGCTGATCGGGCAGGTCCCCAACCCGACGCGGTCGGCGGCGGCGATGAAGGTCGCGAGCACGATGCCGGCATCGACCGCGGCATTGAAGAACGGATCGAGATAGTCGTTCACGAAGGGCCGGCCGCGCCAGTCGAACAGCAGCCGGTGGCGGCGGTTGTTGCCGCAGAAGACCAGCAGTGCAGGTCCGGCCTTGGCCCAGGGATTCTCCGGGATCAGCGCCTCGAGCTTCTCGCGCTGGGCCTTGTCGGTGACGATCACGATATCGGCCTGCTGCAGGTCGCTCTTGGATGGCGCCGACAGCGCCACGGCACAGAGCGTCTCGAGCAAGGCCGGGTCGATCGGCTTGTCGGAATAGCGCCGTACGACGCGGCGATTGGCCATGTCGGCCAGGACATCGACGCCGCCCATTCCATTGGGCAGGTGCGTCTCGGTGAGCGCAGGCGCGGTACCGAACCGCGCCTTGAGCGTCATCAGCAATCGATCGAGCACGATTTCTCCTTAGCGGCCAAACAGGCTGGGCAAGTTGGGAATGGGGATGCTCGGGACCAACGAGCGGCCCGGCACCGGGATCTGCTCGATCTGTTGCACGCCTGGCAGGGTGCTGAGCATGCCCGGCGGGTCCTTGGCGGTGCCGCGCACGACGTTGAACGACGGCTGCGACAGCGGCCCGCGCACCGTGGTGATCAGGTACGGCGCCGAGCCGTCCTCGGCGATCAGGAAGTTGATCGTCGTGTCGGTCGTCGAGTTGCCGAAGTTGGTGCGGGTCGAAATGTTGGCGGTCGCCCGGTTGCCCTGGACGACTAGGCCCCGATCGGTCAGCACGCCGCCCGCGATATCGACCCGGCCCGAGATCGGGCTGTCATGATTGACGAAGCGGTTCAGCACCAGGGAGATGGCGTTCAGGATATTGCCGACACCGACGCCACCCTTCTGGCCGACGGCTCCCAGGACGTTGCCCAGGGTCTGGTCGATCACGCCGCCGGCGGCGCCGGCTGCGGCGCCTCCCAGCATCTGCAGCGCCTTGTCGGCACCGGCGTATATGTGGCCGCCCAGTTGGGCGCCACCCGCCATCGAACTCCGGACCTGGTTGGCTGTGGCGCCGGCGCCGCGCACCGTGATGCCGGTGGCGTTCAGCCTGCCGTCGATCGTCACCTTCACGCTGCCGCCGAACTGGTTGGTGCCCGACGTGCTGCGCAGCATCTCGCTGAGGGAGATGCCGTTGGCATCGCCCTTGAAGTCGATCGACAGCGCCGGCTGACTGCCGTTGACCACGCCGGAAAACGCCAGAGATCCGCCATAGAGCGCACCCTTGAAGCGCGAGACCGTCAACACGCCGTCCTTGAGGGTGGCGGCGAGATCGGCGTTGCCGATGCGCAGCGGCGCGCTGATCAGGGTGCCCGCCACCAACTTGAACGAGCCATCGACGCTGCGTAGCGCTGCGGTGTCGATCGGCTGGGCGCCGGCGGCGGCCTGGCCGCGCGCCGGGGCGCGCGATGCGCCACCACCGCTGCCGCCGATCCTGTCGAGATCGAGCACGTTGGCGCGCAGATCGGCAGTGATGTTGGGTTTGCCCGTGAGTTTGGCGTCGACCGTGCCCTCGATCGCCTGGCCGTTCAGCACGACGCTGCCCTTGTAGGCGGCCGACTGCGGCGCCCCGCGGGAAATGCCCGGCAGCGACAGCACCCCGCTTGCCTTGATGCTCTGGCCCATGGCGGTAACCGCGACCTCGCGCAGCGTCAGCTGCTCGAGGCTGCCGGCTACGCCACCGCTGGCGCTCGCCGCGCCGAGACCGGCTGGCGCGGTGGCGCCGGCGAATTTCAGCAGCCGGCCGGCGTCGGGCGCCTCGAAGTTGAAGGCGATGTCGGGCCGCGGCTGGACGGTGTTGTAACCCGCGACCGTGCCGCGAACCGCCAGCCGGGCGCCCAGCAGGTTCGCCACCTTGACGTCGGTCAAGCGAAGCGTGCTGCCCTGCAGGGCGACATCGACGTCGATGCCGCCGATCGTCTCCTTCTTGTAGATCAGCCGGGCGACCCTGGCCTTCAGTCCGATCGACGGACCGGCCACGGCCGGCGCGCCGGCAGGCGCCGTGGCCGAGGCCGTGGCGCCGGATGCCGGCTTCTGCTTCGCCGCCGGGGCGATGTAGGAATCGAGATCCACCGTGTCGATCGCCACGTTGGTGACGATCGAGAGCGGCACGCCGAAGGTCACGGCGATGCCGCCGCTGCCCTTGAGGTCGTCGAGTTCGAAGACGGCGTCGCTCACGGCCACATTGCCGCCGGTCGAGGACATCTTGCCCTTCATGCTGAGGCGCGTGAGCTTAGGCGCGGGAACGTCCGACACATCGACGTCGAGCCACGCCAGGGTCTCGCGCAGCTTGGGACCTAGCAGGCTGAAATCACCTGACACCGTCGGCCGGGACGGGTCGCCCGACATGGTCGACCGCGCCTGCAAGGTCATGTCGCCCGGCAAGGTCGCGGTGAGCTTGGGGACGGCGACCGCGCCGCCGCGCGCCTCCAACTCCACCGCGACATCGCGGATGGGCTTCTTGTTGTAGACGATCTCGGCAAAATCGATCGCTAGCTTGGCCGTCAGATTGGCGGGAATGCCGCTGGCGGCAGGCGCGGGCGCCGGCCGGGCCGCGGGCATGGCCGGAGGTGTCGCGGCGGCAGGGGCCGCTGGTGTCGCAGGCCGGGCGAGCGCCGCCAGCCACCGGTCGAGATCGAGCCGGGGCACCTTGAGCTTGCCGTCGAGGGCGAACGCGGGTTTCAAGGTCACCGACAGCGAGCCCGAGCCGCTGTCTTCGCCCAGCGCCATCTTGAAGTCCCTGGCGGCGACGGCGGTCTGGGAGAGGTCGATGCCGCCGTCGAACATGAACTTGCCCGCGAGCAGCGGCGGCAGGGGCGGCTCGGGCTGGCCGGTGAGCTTGACCAGGGTGGCGATGAAGGTAGTGAGCTGTTCGGCCGTGATCGACGCCACGCCAGCCACTCGCGCGGCGGGACCGAGTTCGCTGAGCGTGCCCTTGAAGCCGAGCTTGCCGCCACCGGCCTGGAGCGTCACGTCGGCGCTGTGCCCGGTCGCACCTTTGAGGCCGAGGGCAAGGTCGAGGTTGAGCGGGGCGCCGTTCACGGTGGCGCCGCCCGCCAGCGCGTACGGACCGTCCAGCGAGCCGATCGAGGCCGAGAAATTGGCCTTCTCGGCGACCACGGAGAGGCCCGCCTTGGAATCGCTGAAGATCAGCGTGCCATTGTCGATCGTGAGGCGGCCGACCGACAGGGGCTTGGGTGAACTCGGCTTGGCCGCGGCGGGCTTGGCCGCGGCCACCGACGGCGTGAACTCCCAGTTCGGTTTGCCCTCGGCGTTGATCTCAAGAACGATCTTGGGTTCAACCAGCGTGACCTCGCTCACCTCGATCCTGCCCGTCAGCAGGGCGAGCAGCGAGGGTTTCACGGTGACCGACTTCACTTCCACCATGTTCGGGTTCTTGGAGCCCGGCACGTTGAAGAATTTCACGCCGCTGATCGAGACCTCCGGCACCGGCAGCAGCGACAGCTTGATGGGACCGTCGAGCACCAGGTCTCGGCCCGTCGCCTTCTTCACCTCGGCGGCGATCATGGGCTTGTAGGAATTGACGTCGATGAACAGGGGCGCCGCGAGCAGCGCCACGATCAGCAGACCGATGATACCACCGCCGCCGATCAAAACCTTCTTGCGCGTGGATGGGGTCATGGAACGCTCCTGTCGTCCGGCTCTACGAAACACTAGCGCATCGCCCGACAGCGCGGCATAGAGAAAAAATGGCGGAGATCGTCAACCTGGGACGCGCGCGCAAGGCCAAGGCGCGGCGCGAGCGAGAGAGCGAAGCGGACGCCAACCGCCGGCGCTTCGGCCGTACCAAGGCGGAAAAGATGGCCGACCGGGACGCCAAGACGCGCGCCAGCCAATCCCTCGAGGGCAAGCGGCTCGAGCCGGAGAAGGACTGAGCCGGCCTGTTGCCTGGCGCCAACTACTCAGCGCGAGGGACGGTTGAGCGCCAATCGCTCGAAGAAGGCGCGCGTTCGTTGGTCGGCGCCCGGTCCGGCCACGGCGCGCACGTTGGTGAGTTCGAGCCGCCGGCCGCTCTCGGCGTCGATCAGCACCGGATCGAGCGGACGGCCGTCGCTGCGGTCGACCAGATCCATCGGCTTGCCGCTGCGGGCCGCCGCGCCGTGGCGGTCGCCCCACTGCTTGAGGCCGACGATGACGGTGAACAGCGCCGCGCCCTTTTCAGTCAGCCGATACTCGTGGCGCAGCGGCCGCTGGCGATAGGCGGTCTTGCGGAAGACACCCGCCTCGACGAGTTTCTTCAGGCGCGCCGTCAATACGTTGCGCGCAATGCCGAGATTCTCCTGGAATTCGTCGAAGCGCCGCACGCCATAGAAGGCGTCGCGCACGATCAGCAGCGTCCACGACTCGCCCACGACATCGAGGGCCGAGGCGATCGAACAATTCATCTGCTCGTAGGACGTGCGCCGCATGATGGCAAAGTATAGACCGCGACGGGCGTTGCGCAATCTTGCTCGGGCGGAGGTCAGGTCTTAACGTTCGCATGGATTTTTTGGCAAATTCGACGGAACAAATGGCCGACAGCGCGATCGAGTTCTGCTCCGACGAAGATCTCGGCTACCGTCGCAGCCGGACGAGATTTGCAGGCGGCAAGGGGCTGGCGTTGGATGAGTCGTATCGGCTGGCACATTTGCCGCTGGTGGCGCCTCGGCACCCCGGCGTCACTCCTTCACGCCTGGGAACGTTCTATGCGATGGGCCGGCATCCACGCGTGCATTCGCTGGTGATCCCGATCCCGGACGAGCTTCTGCATCAGTCCTCCGCGTATCGTGAGCTGGATTTCGAACTCCGCTCGGCGCCCTTTGCCGGCAAGATCGCGTGGAACTTGTTGCCCCGGCGCCGGGCGAAGCTGCACGCCACCCTCTGCGGATCGCTGGCGACCGGCGACGACGTGCCTTTCTTCGATGCCTGGCAGCGCCACGCCCTGGCGGACATCGGCCCCTTCTCCGTCGAGTTGCGGGGCCTGTTTTCCGGCAACGTCAATGTCGGCCGGCTCTACCTCCGCATCTATCCGGAGAAACGCCAGGGCGAGAGCGTTCTGAAGAAGATCCAGCGCGCGCTGGGGCGGCGCGTGACCGACCTCTATGTCGTGGGCCTCTGGAACCTGACGAACGATCTCGATCCGTCGGAAGCGGCCTCATTGAAGGACATTATCGAACGATGGTGGGATCGCCCTCTCCTGACATTCGAGGCTGATCGTCTCTGGCTTCTCGCCGCGTCTGACGATCTCGTTCTCGAGTCCGAGGTTACGGAGGTCATTTCTCTCGCGGCGCGAACCTGAGAACAACGTAGCCCACCAGCGCCGACAGGAGCGAACCTGCCAGGACGCCCAGCCGGACCTGCGATTCGTGCGCCGCGTCGGCGAAGGCCAGCGTGCCGATGAACAGGCTCATGGTGAAGCCGATGCCGCCCAGGATCGCCACGCCGTAGAGGCGGCGCCAGTTGGCGCCCGCCGGCATGGCGGCAAACCCGAGCGCGATGAGCAGCCCCGCCCCCAGCATGATGCCGGCCTGCTTGCCGAAGAAAAGCCCGGCCATGATGCCGAGCGGCACGCGCTCGACGAGGCTGGCGAGCGACAGATGGGCGAGCGAGAGGCCCGCGTTGGCGAAGGCGAACACCGGCATGATGAACCACGCCGACCACGGCTTCAGGGTATGTTCGAGGTGGATGGCCGGTCGCGCCGCGTCATCTTCGCCGACCGACTTGAGCGGAATGAACATGGCGAGCACGACGCCCGACAGCGTGGCATGCACCCCCGACTTCAAGACCGACACCCAGAGCACGGCACCGATCAGCATAAAGGGGCCGAGCCGGCGCACCCCAGCCCGATTGAGAATTGCCAGCGCCACGATGCAGGCACCCGCCACCGCCATTGCCTCGAACGAGAGATGGCCGGTGTAAAAGACGGCGATGATGAGGATGGCGCCGAGATCGTCGACGATCGCCAAGGTCGTCAGAAAGACTTTCAGCGCGAGCGGCACGCGGCTGCCGAGGACCGCCAGGACGCCCAGCGAGAAGGCGATGTCGGTTGCCGCCGGGATTGCCCAGCCGTGCAGGGCCACCGGGTCGCGCCAGTTGAAGGCGGCATAGATCAGGCCAGGCACGATCATGCCGCCCAGGGCGCCGGCGATCGGCAGCGCGACCTGCGAGGGGCGCGACAACTCGCCCTCGACGACCTCGCGCTTGATCTCGAGGCCGACCAGCAGGAAAAACAACGCCATCAGGCCGTCATTGATCCACAGCAGCAGCGGCTTGGAGAGGCCGATGGGACCGTAGGCGATGGTGAGCTTGTCCTGGAGCAGCCCGTGGATCACGGGCTCGAGGGCCGAGTTGGCCAGCACGAGTGCAAGCACGGCCGCGGCCAACAGCGGCAGGGCGGATGCCGCTTCGCTGTCGATAAAGGCCTTCAGCCGGTTCACGGGCACATCATGGCTCCCACACAGCAAAACGCCCGGGCCTTTCGACCCGGGCGTCTCGTTGAAAATCAGATCCCGGTTAGTCCCGCGACTGTCCGAGGAAGCTCATCAGGAACTGGAACAGGTTTACGAAGTCGAGATAGAGGCTGAGCGCGCCGAAGATCGCGATCTTCTCGGCCATCTCGGTGCCCCAGGCATCCGCATACTGCTCCTTGATCTTCTGGGTGTCGTAGGCGATCAGGCCCGAGAAGATCAGCACGCCAGCGGCGGAGATGATGAAGCTCATCGTACCCGACGGCCAGATCATGTTGACGATACCGGCCAGGATAAGACCGACGACGCCCATGAACAGGAACTTACCCATGGCCGTAAGGTCCTTCTTGGTCGTGTAGCCGTAGAGGCTGAGCGCGCCGAAGGCGGCGGCCGTCACGAAGAAGGTACGAGCGACCGAAGCACCGGTGTAGCGGAACAGCACCAGCGACAGGCTAACGCCCATCAGCGCCGTGACCGCCCAGTAGACCGCCTGGATCGATCCGACGCTCATCTTGGCGGCGCGGAACGAGACCAGCAGCAACAGGCCTAGCGGCGCCAGAATGGCGACCCAGCCCAACGCGTTCAGACCGACCGGAACGATCGAGCCGCCAGGCGTCCTGCCCATCTGGAAGAAAATGTTCTGCAGCCCTTCGTAGTTGAACAGGGCAAAGGCCACGATGCCCGACAGTGCGAGCCCCGAAGCCATGTAGTTGTAAACGCGCACCATATGGGCGCGCAGACCGACATCGAACGTCGCCTGGTCGGCGATGGTGCCGGCGCGGTTGAAGGTGTCGAAGTTCGCCATTTTTGTTCAAGCCTCCAAGGGGGCCTCATTGCCGAGCCCCTCCGATAAGCAATTTGGTCACTCAGCCCGAGTGAATCAATAGCGATAAGGCCTTGATTTATTGCGTTTTGCTTTCACGGACGGGGCCAATTTCGTTTCATTCATTGCGAAGCAGGGCGAGCGGACGCTGGCGCAGCGCCGCCAGGGTCCCGGCCAGGCCGAACGCCAGAGTGAGCGCCATGGCGCCCAGCGCGACACCCACCGCGACCGCCGGCAGGAAGGTCCAGTCGAGGCCCATCAGTCGGTTGACCACCAGCCAGGCGCCCAACGTGCCGACGCCCAGCGCCGCCAGCGCCGTGGCGAGGCCGAGGAAGGCGAATTCCCAGGCAAAGATTCCGGCAATGCGCGCCCGCGTCGCCCCCAACACCTTCATCACCACCGCCTCGTGCACCCTCCGCCGCTGGGTCGCCAGCATGGCGCCGGCCAGCACCAGGACGCCGGCCAGGATGCTGAGAAAACCGATGACCCGGCTCGCCAACCCGATGTTGCCGAGCACGCCTGTCGCCGTCTCGATGGCGTCGCGGATGCGGACCACGGTGACGTTGGGGAACTGGTCGGTGACGGTCTTGAAGATCGCTTCCTCCGCCTCGGGAGTCGATTTCACGGTCGCCAGGAAAGTGTGCGGAGCGCGGTCGAGCGTCCCGGGCGAGTAGACGAAGACGAAATTGATAGCGAGCGTCGTCCATTCGATGTGGCGGAGCGAGGCGATCTTCGCCTCGATGTCGCGCCCCAGGACGTTCACGGTGATGGTGTCGCCGAGGCCAAGGCCGAGCGCCTTGGCCAGCGCCTCGTCGAAGGAGATCAGTTGCGGGCCGCGATAGTCGGGCGGCCACCATTCGCCGGCGACGATCCTGGAACCCTCCGGCGGCGTGGCGGCATAGGTGATGCCGCGATCGCCCTCGACCGCCCAGCGCGCCTCGGACGGCACCGCCACCTCGGCCACCGGCTTGCCGCCGATCTTGACGATGCGCCCGCGCAGCGACGGCACCTTGTCGAGCGCGCCGGCGCCCGGCACGGCGGCAATCGCCTTCTCGAAGGCCGGCATCTGCGTCGACTGGATATCGACGAAGAAGAAGGCCGGCGCATCGCTCGGGATGCGGCGCATGAGCTGTTCGCGCAGATTGCCCTCGATCAGCGCCGTCGCCACCAGCACCGTGAGGCCGAGCCCCAACGACAGCATGACGATGGGTGTCGGCGCCCCGGGACGATGGAGATTGGCCAGCGCCAACCTGAGGCCGGCGAGCCTGGGTTTGCCGGCGCGCGCCGCCGCCGCCATGACCAGCCGCGCCAACAATGGAAAGGCGATGAAGGCGCCGACCGCACCCAGCACGAACCACGCCGCGATGCGGCGGCTATCGGCCGTGAACACGGTGAACGACGCCAGCATCACGGCCACCGCGCCGATCGCCAGCGCGTCGCGCCAGCCGAGCCGCCCCTGCCCGACCACGGCGCCGCGCATCAGCGTGGCGGCGGGCACTCGCCTGGCGCGCATCAGCGGCACCAGGGCAAACAGCAGCGAGACGAGCAGCCCGAAGACCGCCGCGATGGCCAACGGCCGGAAATAGACTCCGACCCGGGCGCGTACCGGCAATAGCTCCGCCGTCAAGGTCTGAGCCAGGAACGGCAGCGCCGCGCCCACGGCGACGCCGATCGCAACGCCGAGCAGCGCGAGCGCCGCGAGCTGGAGGAAATAGGTGGCGAAGACCAGCCGCTCCGGCGCGCCCAGGCATTTCAGAGTGGCGATGGTGTGCAGCCGGCCGGCCAGGAAGCTCGAGATCGCGTTGCCGACGCCCACGCCCCCCACCAGCAGCGACGCGAGGCCGATCAGGCCGATGAACTGTGTCAGCCGGTCGAGCCAGCTGCGGATGCCGCCGCCGGCATCGGCGAGGCCCCGGAGCCGCCAGCCGACGTCCGGATAACGACTCTTGAGCGCTTCGAGGGTGGCCACGTCGGAGGCGCCCGGCGCCAGCCGCAGGCGGTACTCCCAGTTGAGCAGGCTGCCCGGCTGCACCAGGCCCGATTCGATCACCGCCTCG
>JAUXST010000253.1 GCA_030679805.1 Reyranella sp.
CGACAGTGACGATGAAGGCATTCCTGACAGGCAGGGAACTCATATAATGGGCCTCTGCAAGGCGTTCGGGCACAAGTTCTGCTCGTTGCCTCGTAGGATGCCATGCCAGCCGGTGATACCCAATGCCCCGCTGGCGTCGGGCGGCAATATCGCGTGCGGGGAATTGATCTGGCGCAAAGCATCAAATGCCTTGGAGGCATACTGAAAATTGCGCATCATGAGCGCGGGGTTGTAGCGCCCGTTGCGTCCTACGTCGGACGCTGTGGCTCCGGAATGATCGCGCGGGCATATTCACTCGCATTTCGGGCCCGCGTCGAAGGTGAAATTTCTCCAAGGAGAAGGGGAGTCGTCATGTTTCAAGCAAATCGCCGTACGACGTTGAAGTTGCTGGGAGGCGCCGCGCTCACGGCAGGCGCCCTGCCTGTCCTGTCGCTTCCGGCGACCGCGCAGGAAGATTATGTCGTGCCGAACAGCTTGCAGAACTTCAAGCGCGGCACGATCCACATCATGCATACTCCGGTGCGCAGCTTCTCCATCATCTGGGAGGATCTCGGCCGGGTGAAGATGAAGGCCGCCGACCTCGTCACCAACTACCCGTCGCTCAAGGTCGGCAACATCGTGGACGTCCACTGGTACGACTACATGGACTTTCTGATCGCTAAGAAGACGCCCGAGACGTCGGCGCGTGCCAAGGCGATGATGGCCAAGGGGGCGCGGCTCGAAGGCATTCCCGGCGCCCAGGAGCGGATTCGGCTCTGGAACATGGACGGCATGTGCACCAAGGTCGATGTGGCGACCAACACCATCTTCCTCATCAATGCTTCGGGCGGCGAACCCGACAAGCCGTCGCCCGACAGCGGCGAGGTTATCCAGCTGCCGCCGGTCGTGACGGCCGCCGGCAAGGCGGCCCTGCGGACGATCCAGCCGGGCGATCAGCTCACCACCGTGTGGAGCCAGCAGACCGCCATCAAGGCCACGGTCATCCGCTAGCAACAACGAACACTTGAGAGGACTCCGGGACCCGTGCGGTCCCGGAGTTCGTTCGGGACCCAGAATGAGACCGGCGTCGGCCTGTGGTCGCGTCTGTTGGTGATCGCCGCCTCGTTCTGTGCAATTATTGACTGAATGATCTCGCGTAGAAATTTGTTAGGGGGCTTGGCTGGTCTGACCATGCCCGCCTTGGCCGGTTGCGGCGGGCAGCCACCCAAAGGCTCCAGTTTTGACCATCCTCACGCGTCCCGCCAGGCGATGGCTGGGCTGGATGCGGTGATCGATATCAGCCACAACGTCACCGTTACTGACTTTGCCGCGGTTCGTCGCAGCAACATCCTCGCCGTCCTTCACAAGGTGACTGAAGGTGGTGACTGGTTCGATCCTTCGTACGGTCCACGGCGGCGCCAGGCCGAGGCGGCCGGGCTGCTGTGGGGCGGCTACCATTTCGGCACCCGCCAGTATTCGGGCGAGAAGCAGGCCGCCGCCTTCCTATCGGCCTGCCAGCCGGGACCGGCGACGGTCATGGCGCTCGATCTCGAGCCGAACGACGCCAACCCGCGCAACACCATGACTCTTCGTCAGGCGGAAGAATTCGTGCTGGCCGTGCGGCGCGCGACCGGGCGGCTGCCGCTGGTCTACACCCATCCGGCCTGGGCCAATAACGAGATATATGGCCGCCGCCGCATCAGCTTGGGGGCGGCCGTGACGCCGGGCTCGACCCTGGCGCGCTGCGACCTGTGGCTGGCCGACTATCGCGAGGATCCCCAGTTGCCCTTCGCTTGGCAGACCAAGGGCTGGCGCCTCTGGCAGTACGCCGCCGATGAGACCGCGGCCAATTTCGCCTACGGCAGCGAGCCCCGCGCCGTCGCCGGCGTCGGCCATTGCGACCGCAATCTGTTCAACGGCGACGTGGCGGCGCTCAACCGTTTCTGGAAGGGCACCGCCCGGACGTCGTGAGTTCGACGAACCCGCGGCATCCGGCAAGCACCTAGAGCTTGGTGTTTTCGTTGAGCCACTTCCGAGCGTCGTGGATGCTGTGAAACGTCTTCACGGGCCGCTCGCCGTCGGTCATCTTGATGAACTGCTCCACGACTTCCCCGCGGGCCGGATCGACCACGAACGCCGTCGGGCCGCGTGTCGTATCCCCGGCCTTGGTGCGCGCCAGCGATGCCAGCATGTCCAGGCCTTTCTCGTCGAGGATCGCTGTTCCGATCGAGACGTCGATGATCTTGCGGTACTGCCACGCGCCGGTCGCGGCGAACTGCTGAATCACGCCAAGGATGTCCTCACCGGTCACCGTCCCGTGGATGACCGCGACGACCAAACGGTCGGGATGGGAGATGTCGAGATAGATGGGCACCACTACGCCGCCAGCGCCTTGAAGCCCGCCCGCGTCGCCTCCAGGGCGAAATCGATGTCGGCCTCGGTGTGCGCCGTCGACAGGAACATATTGTGGCGCGGATGCAGATAGGCGCCGTGCTTCAGCGCCTCCAGCGTGAAGCGGTTGCCTTTCTCGCAATCGGGGTCGTCGTCGAACAGCACTGTCGGCATCTGCGGCGGCCCGCTCTGGCGCACGCCGATGCCGAACTCGGCCGCTTGCGCCGCGATCCCGTCGCGCAGGCGCTGGCCCATCGCGCGCATGTGCGCGGGGCCATCGACGCCCTCCAGCACGTCGAGCGTCGCAAGGGCTGCCGCCATCGACACGGCGCTGCACCAAAACGAGCCGGTCACGTAGAGCTTGGAGGCGGCCTCGCGATAGCGGTCGTTGCCGGTGACGGCAGCCAGCGCATGGCCGTTGGCGATCGCCTTGCTCCAGGCGCTGAGATCGGGCTGCACACCCACCAGATCCCAGCTCCCGCGCAAGGTGAGGCGGAAGCCCGCGCGTACGTCGTCGACGATCAGCGCCGCGTCGCTGGCGTCGCACAGTTCGCGGACCCGGCGCGCGAAGGCGGCGTCGGGCATCTCCTGGTCCTTGCCGAAATCGTGCTTGAAGGCGGAGACGACAATGCCGGCCAGGTCGTCGCCAGCGCGCTGCACCGCGGTCTCGAGGCTGCCGGTGTCGTTGTACTTGAAGGTGAGCATGTGCGCCCGGTCCTCAGCCGTGACGCCGGCCGGGTTGGGAGTGCACCACGGGATGGCGCCGTGATAGGCACCTTCGGCCACCAGGATCTTGCGCTTGCCCGAGGCTGCGCGCGCGAGAGTCACGCAGGTCGTGGTGGCATCGGTGCCGTTCTTGCCGAACAGCGCCCAGTCGGCATGCGGGATCAGCCCGACCAGCCGCTCGGCGAGTTCGACCAGCCGTTCCGACGGTCCATTCAGGCAATCGCCCGCCGCCATCTGGCGTTCGACCGCCTCGGCGACCACGGGATTCCGATGGCCGACGACGATCGGCCCCCAGCTGCACATGAAATCGACATAACGTCGGCCGTTCACGTCCCACAGATGGCAACCGTCGCCGCGTTCGAAGAACTGCGGATAGCCTTGCGGCAACCGGTCACCGCGTAGATGCCCGTACATGCCGCCGGGAATGACGAGTTGGGCCCGTTGACGGAGCTTCTGGTCGGCGGTGGCGTCGAGTGTCATGGTCCTCGCTCAGATGAACATGTCGCGTTGATTATAATTCTTCAGCACCGTCGCGCGCGTGGTCTCGCTCCAGCGGTTATCGTCCTCACGTCCCGCCAGCGGCCGATAGACGTAGGCACGCTCCTGCGGGAAGCGCTGGCTGCGCGCGTCGATGGCGATCTGGAGGATGCGGCACCTCTCGGCGATGCGGGTTTCGTCGTAGGTCTCGATCGCGCCGTGCAACCGTCGTGCCGTCACGCCCAGCACTCGCTTGCGCGGAAAGAAGCCTTCGTTCAGCGTGATGCGCCGGTCGGGCGATGAGTTGGCGAACGAGCCGTGCAGGAGCTGGCGATTGGTGACGATCGTATCGCCGGCCGCGCACAGCATGGGCACGGCGCGCTCGATCCGGTCGGAGCCGCTCTCCGCCACCAGTTTCTTGATGTCGGCCTTGCCGAGCTTGTGGCTGCCGGGCAGCACCCAGACGCAGTTGCCTGCCGTACTCGGGTAGAGCTGCGTCATGAAGTTGAAGCCGTGCGCGCCCTCGTCCCAGTCCGGTGCGTTCCAGTGCGTCGTGCCATCCTGGTGCCAGGCCACCGACGGGCCGAGGCCGGCTTCCTTCACGAACGTCACCTCGTTGTAGGGCACGAAATCGTCGCCCAGGATTCCCGCTGCCACGCCCAGCAGCCCGGGATGGCCGTAGAGCCGCAGCGCCGTATCCATCAGATGCAGGTTGCCGTCGAGCAGCTCCACGGTCCACGCCGGGCCACCCTCGCCAAGGGTCGGCTGCAGCATGGCGACCGGATGCCGGCCGTTGTTCTTGTCCGTGCCGCCGACGGGATCGCTCAACGGCTTGGCCCAGCGGTAGGGCGGCTTGATGATGCCGTCGCCGAAGGCCGGACGTCCGTGCCGATCGAGCGCCGCGCCGGGCTCGACGGGCGCGCGGGCCAGTACGGCATCGACATCGGCGCGCAATTCCGCGAGTTCCTCGGGCCCAACCACGCCCTCGAAGACGTAGAAGCCGTGCGTCCAATAGGAGTCGAGGATCGCAGGATCGAGCTTGCCGTCTGCGTCGAACCGGATCGGCCCGCGATTGCCCAGTGCCTTCGCCCGGGCCTCGCCCGCACGGCTATAGTCGGCCATCGCCCGCGCATGATCCTGGGCGGTGAGCGGCGCGGGTGCTTGGGTCGGTGTGGCTTCGGTCATTGCCATCGCAGGATCTCCAGCATTGGGAAGCCCCCGACGATACTCCGGCTGTCGGCTTGCAGCCAAACACCGTCGCCCGCTGTGCGGGCGGGGGTCGTCTTGGCCGTTACGGCGTGACCTTCTGGCAGCCGGCGCCCTGCCAGCGGTAGCCCTGCGCTGTGCCGCCCACCATCGTCCATTCGACGATGCAGCTCTGCCGTACCAGCGTCGGCGGAAATCCGCCGATCGGGATCCACCATCCGCCGCCCCATCCCCGGCCCCAGCCGCCGAAGCGCTGATACATCGGCGGTGAGCCGGGATCGACGTAGGACGTATCCCAGCGCCACTGCAGGATCCTGGAGTTGTCCTCGAGCTGGTAGGTGTTGTCGGGAATGCGGCCCATGCTGTTCAGCAGGCCGGCCTCGGGGGCGCCCGCCATCTCGCGCAGCTGGCTGTCGAAGACCGCCTCGCGCTCTGCCCGGGTCGCGCAGCCGGGCAGAGACACCAGGACGAGCAGGGCGAGGGCTTTTCGCATGGTCAATCTATGCAAATGCAGCCGTAGCGTTGCATGTCGCGGGCGCGCTGCCAACGGGCAGCGCCTCTATCCCTTTGCGGCAACCGCTTCGATCTCGACCAGCTGGCCGGGATAGCCCAGCAGGGCGACGCCCAGCAGCGTGCTCGCGGCCGGAGCCAATGCCGACGCCTGGACGACCTTCCAGACGGCTGCGAGATCGGCTTCGGTCCTCGCCACGACATAGACCGTCGTCTTGAGCACGTCGCCGGCCGCGGCGCCGGCGGCCGACAACTGCCGAAGCAGATTGTCGATGGTCTGCTTCGTCTGCGCAGCGTAGTCGCCCCGTCCGACCAAAGCACCGCGGTCGTCGAGGGGAACGGCGCCGGCCGTCAGGATCAGGCGCGCGCTGTGCACCACGGCGACATGTGCGTAGCCCGGCGGCGGGAAGAGATCGGGGACGGTCAGATGTCGGATATGAGGGCGCGACATGGTCGCCCCTCATTCCTTCGCGGCGAGCGCCGCCTCGATGGCGCGCTCGAGCTTGGGGCCGATGCCGCCGGCGGCGGAGAACCAGTCGATGATGCGGCCGTCGCGACCGATCAGGATCTTGTGGAAGTTCCACGACGGTGTGCCGAGCAGGCCCGTCTGCGCCGCGGCCCAGCGGTAGAGCGGGTGTGCGTCGGGGCCGGAGACGACCTGCTTGTCGGCCATCGGGAAGGTGATGTCGAAGGTGGCCTCGCAGAAGCGCTTGATCTCCGCGTTGGTGCCGGGTTCCTGGCCGCCGAAATCGTTCGACGGCACGCCCAGCACGACGAGCCCCCGGTCGTTGTAGCGGTGCCAGAGTTCCTGCAGGCCGAGGTACTGGCCGGTGAAGCCGCACAGCGACGCCGTGTTCACCAGCAGGACCACCTGGCCCTTGTAATCGGCGGTCGGCAGCGGCCCACCGCCGATCGACTCGAGGGACACTGAAGACCAGTCGATCGGCTGGCGCCCGGCCTGGGCCCAGGCGACGCCGGCGGCCGACAGCAGGGCGCCGATGGCGGCAAAGACGAGCATGCGAAGGAGGTTCATGCCCAACCTTTAGCGACAAAGGGACGGGCGGCGCAAAGGCTGATCGGTGCGCCGCCTCCGGTTCGCCCTTGCCCGCCCCGGCGAAGGCGCCGACAGAGGGGCATGTCGGAGCCGTCATTCCTCGCCGGGTGGTTCCTGCCTCATCGCATCCTTCCCGATTGGTTGGGCGAGGCGCAGGCGGCCCGCCTGCTGGCCTACAGCCTGGCCGCCGAGGCGCGCTTCACGCCGACCAGGCTCAACGATCACGGGGCAGGCCGCCTCGATGAAGTGGTTCGCCAGTCCGCCGTCCTGAAGGATCTCGGCGCCTTCGCCGGCCCGCTGCGCCGCAAGGCGCTGGCCCTGCAGGCCGGTCTCGAGACCGCGTTCGATATGCAGCACACGCCGGCCAACAGCACCCAGATCGAGATGGTGGCGCATGGCGACGGCGCCTTCTATCGCCCGCATACCGACACCTACACCGGCGACGAATACACGCCCGGCGGCCGCCGCCGCCTGACGATGGTCTACTATCTCCATCGCCGGCCGCGCCGCTTCACGGGTGGCCGATTGCGGATGTTCGATCGGGGCGGCGAGCAGTCGATCGAGATCGAGCCGACCCACGACAGCCTGCTCGTCTTCCCGTCCTCTGCACGCCACGAGGTCGAGACGATCTCCTGTCCCGGCGGCGCCTTCGCCGATGGCCGCTTCGCGGTGAACATCTGGCTGTGCGGCTGACGTCCTTTACCGCCGCCGCACCTTCACCGCGGCAGTTCGAACCGCACCCCCGCGCGCGCAAGCCCGCCGCCCAGCGCCACCGCCGACCCATCCGCCCGCCAGCAGGCAGCGCCCGTCATGCTGCCGTCGTCGTGGAAGGCGATGGCGTTCATGCCGCCGGCCACCGTCGGCATCACCTGCAGCTTGTGGCCGCGCGCCTCCAGTCCCTTCCGCACGTTCTCGGGAATGCCGTGCTCGACCTCCAGCACCGGCCCTTCGGTCCAGATGCGCGGCGCCTCCACCGCCTCCTGCAGCTCCATGCCGTGGTCGATGAGGTTGATCAGCGCCTGCAGGACCGAAGGGAAGATCTTTCGGCCGCCGGGCAGGCCCAGCGCATAGGCCACCTTACCGTCGCGCACCGCCATCACCGGCGACATCGAGGTCGTGACCCGCTTGCCCGGCTCGATCGAGAGCGCGTTGCCCGGCCGCGGATCGTAGGTGTTCATGTAGTTGTTGGGGATCATGCCGGTGCCGGGCACGATGAAGCGCGCGCCGAACAGGCTGTTGATGGTCTGCGTGGTGGTCACCACGTTGCCTTTGCCGTCGGCCGCGGTGAGATGCGTGGTGTCGGCACCCTCGGCCGCCACGAGTCCGCTCTCCAGGCCAGTCGTCCACTGCGTCGCACGCGCTAGATTGATGCTGGCGCGACGCTGGTCGGCGTAGGCTTTCGCCACGATGCGTTCGACCGGCACCTTTACGAAATCCGGATCGCCGCTCGCCTGGGCGCGGTCCGCGAAGGCGATTTTCAGCACCTCAGCCAGGAGATGCAGCATGTCCACTGTGCCGAAGCCCAGGGCCGCCACGTCATAGCCTTCGAGAATGTTCAGCATCTGCGTGATGT
>JAUXST010000254.1 GCA_030679805.1 Reyranella sp.
GCATCACGAGCTGCTTGAAATCGTCGACCATGCGCTCGAACACCTGGGGCGAGAGATAGACGCCGGTGGTCTGCGGATAGTCCTGATAGACCAGCGGAATGTCGGGCCCGAGTGCCGCGCAGACCTGAGCATAGTAATTATAGACACCGTCGTCGCCCTTCAGGCCTGGAGACGGCGCGACCATGACCCCCGACGCGCCAGCGATCATCGCCTCGTGCGCGAGACGCCGGACGTTCTCGAGACCGGCGTGGCTCACGCCCACGATCACCTGCCGGCCCTGCGCACGGCCGATCACGCGATTGACGACGGAGATCGACTCCTCGGCGGTGAGCTTATGCGCCTCGCCCATCATGCCGAGCAGGGTGAATCCATGTACGCCGCAGCCCAAATAAAAATCGGTCAACGTGTCGACGCTCTGTAGATCGAGCGCACCATCGTCGGTGAATGGCGTCGCGGCGATGATGTAGACGCCTTTGGCGGCTTCGGTGAGCTTCTGTGTTGTCATGCGAACATTCCTCGGCGCGGTTCTTGCAGCGATCATGCCACCCGTACGGCGCTTGTCGAGTATCGCCGCGTGGGCCAGTGTTTAGACCCGAACGGGAGCAGGTTTCGCACCACATGGCGCGGCATATCGCCCAACGATTGATGATTTCGCTGCCAGTGCTGCTGGGAGTGCTGCTGATCGGCTTCCTGCTGCTGCAGGTCGTGCCGACCGATCCGGCGACCGTGGTCGCCGGCCCCAGTGCCACCCGCGCCGAAGTCGAGGCGATCCGCCAGCAGATGGGACTCGACCGGCCCCTATGGGTGCAGTTCGCCGGTTATCTGGGCCGCGTTCTGCAGCTCGATCTCGGCCGTTCGATGATCTCCAACCGGCCGGTGGTCGACGAGATCGCGCTCACCTTCTGGCCGACGGTCGAACTGATGCTGGCCTGCCTCATCTGGGCGGTACCGCTCGGTATTTCGCTGGGCACTCTGGCGGCGCGTCGCCGCGGTACGACGGTCGACAGGGCGATCATGGCGCTGTCGGTCATGGGCGTGTCGGTGCCGGTGTTCTGGGTC
Organism: Reyranella sp.; assembly: GCA_030679805.1. Classification (GTDB taxonomy): domain Bacteria; phylum Pseudomonadota; class Alphaproteobacteria; order Reyranellales; family Reyranellaceae; genus Reyranella. The sequence continues at coordinate 1,060 of JAUXST010000254.1, forward strand.
GGCCTGCTCCTCATCCAGTACATCGGCGGCGCGGGACTGCTGCCCTTCCAGGGGCGCAACGGGCCGATCTGGACCGCGGATGGCTTCCTCAGCATCATCCTGCCCGCCGTCACCCTGGGCGCGGTGTTCGTGGGCCCCGTGGCGCGCATGACGCGCACGTCATTGCTCGAAACCCTGGGCGCCGACTATGTGCGCACGGCGCGCGCCAAGGGCGCTTCCGACTGGCGCGTCACCATCCGCCATGCCTTGCGCAACGCCATGATCCCCGTGGTCACCCTGGTCGGACTCCAGATCGGCTTTCTGCTGGGCGGCTCGATCGTGACGGAGACCATGTTCGCCTGGCCGGGCGTCGGCCGCATGGCGGTGGGCGCCATCACCTCGAGCGATTTTCCGCTGGCCCAGGGCGCGATCCTGATCCTCGCCGTGGGCTTCATGGTCGTGAACCTGATCGTCGACGTGCTCTATGCCTATCTCGATCCGCGGATCGCGAGATCATGAGGGCAAGGGCATGACCGACGCGACCCTCACCCTGCAAAGCAACGCCGACCAGCGCGCCATTGCGGCGCTCAGGCGCAAGAACGCCGTGTGGCGGCGCATCCTGAAAGATCCTCCGGCCGCTGCCGCCGCGATCTTCCTGTTCGCGATCGTCGCAGCCGCCATGCTAGCGCCTTGGATCGCGCCGTTCGATCCCTACTCCAACAACATGCGCCTGCGCCTTTGCCCGATCGGAGGCGCGCGCTGCCCCGACTTCCTGCTCGGCGCCGACAACCAGGGCCGCGACATGCTGAGCCGCGTCCTGTTCGGCCTGCGCGCCACGCTCGGCATGGGCGTGACCGCCGTGGTGATCGGCGGCGGCCTCGGCGCGCTGATCGGCTTGAGCGCGGCCTACTTCAGGCGCCTCGACCAACCGCTGATGCGCCTGGTCGATGTCCTGCTCTCCTTCCCCTCGATCCTGTTCGGCCTCGCCATCGCCGCCGTCCTCGGCACCGGGCTCGGCTCGCTGGTGATCGCGCTCAGCGTCGCCGCCGTGCCGTCGATCGCACGCATCGCCCGCGGCGCCGCACAATCGATCATGCAGCAGGAATACATGGAGGCAGGCCGCGCCGTCGGCCTTGGCGACACCGCGTTGATCTGGCGCTACCTCGCGCTCAACTGCTGGCCGACCATCCTGATCTACATGACCCTGCAGCTCGGCCAGGCGATCCTGCTCGGCGCCGCCCTCTCCTTCCTCGGCCTTGGCGCCCAGCCACCGACCGCGGAACTGGGCAGCATGGCGGCCGACGGCCGCAAGTTCCTGTCGATCGCACCACACGTCTCGACGATCCCGTGTGCCGCGATCTTTCTCGTCGTTCTCGCATTCAATGTCCTGGGCGACGCGTTGCGCGACGCCCTGGACCCCAAGCTGAGGCAATAGGAGGTGTGGTCATGAGCAACCGGACGAAATGGATGATACTGGCTGCCGCCGCGGCAGCGATCGGCGCGGCGAGCCCGGCGCTTGCGCAGAAGAGCGTGACGGTGGTGCGCGAGATCGACACCGACCGCTACGATCCCCACAAATCGACGGCGCGGTCGGGTGCCGAGGTCATGTACATGATCGGCGACACTCTGGTGAATCTCGACTTCGACATGAAGACGCTGAAGCCGGGCCTGGCCAAGACCTGGACGGCTTCGCCGGACGGCCTCACCTACACCTTCAAGCTGCGCGACGACGTCACCTTCTGCAGTGGCAAGAAGATGACGGCCAAGGATGTAGTCGCGAGCTACGAGCGCTGGCTCGACCCCGAGACCAAAGGCCTGGTGAAATGGCGCATGGGCGACGTCGACAAGATTTCTGCGCCCGACGACGTCACCGTCGAATACAAGCTCAAGAAGCCGTTC
>JAUXST010000262.1 GCA_030679805.1 Reyranella sp.
CTGGGTCCGCAGACCTTCCGGCTGATGGACCCGGTGTCGCAGCGAATGATGGGCGTGCGGCCGGACATGACGGTCCAGGTGGCGCGTATCGCCGTCACTCGGCTGAAGCACGAGCCCAGGCCGTTGCGCCTGTCCTATGGCGGCAACGTCATCCGCGTGCGCGGCAGCGCGCTGAAGCCCGAGCGCCAGTTCGCCCAGGTCGGCACCGAACTGATCGGAGTCGATTCGGCCGAGGCCGACGCCGAGGCCGTCCTGCTGGCGGTGGATGCCTTGCGCGCGATAGGCGTTGCCGACCTCACCGTCGATCTCAACCTGCCGACGCTGGTCGCAGCCGTCGCCGCCGGACTGAAGCAGCCAGCCGAGACGCTCCGCCGCCTGCGCCGCGCACTCGACCGCAAAGACGAGGCCGCCGTCGCCAAGGCGCTCACCGACAAGAAGACGGCCGACGTGTTCGTCGGCCTGTTGCGCGCCGCCGGGCCCGCGGAACGCGGCATCGCCCAGCTCGCCGGATTGAAACTTCCGGCCGCCGGCGCCGCCGAAGCGGCGCGACTGGCCGAGGTCGTGAAGCTGATCCGGGCCGCCGATCCCGACCTGCCGCTCACCCTCGATCCGGTCGAATACCGCGGCCTCGAATACCAGACCGGCGTGTCGTTCTCGGTCTTCGCGCTGAAAGGCCGCCAGGAGCTGGCGCGCGGAGGTCGCTATTCGGCAGGCTATCCCGACGACGGCATCAGCGAGCCCGCCACCGGCTTCACCGTCTACATGGATGCGGTGCTGGCCGCGTCCGACGCCATGCCGCAACGGCCGCGCCTCTACCTGCCGCTGGGCATCCCGTGGAGCGAGGCCGCGCCCTGGCAGACCAAGGGCTACGCCGTCGTGCGCGCTGTCGTCGCAGCAGCCGAGCCGCGCGCCGAGGCCAAGCGCTTGAACTGCACCCACGCGCTGATCGACGGAGACGCCGTCCCTCTTTGACGGTCGGTTCGAGGTCCCTTTGAGGATCGATTTCGCCTCGCCTCGCCTGGGGGGAAGTGCTATCCGACGTCACGCCTCTCCGGCATCGGCCCCGGGGAGGCGTTTTCGTGTGTGAAGGGAAAAGGCAATGGCCAACGTGGCAGTGATCGGCGCCCAGTGGGGCGACGAGGGCAA
>JAUXST010000265.1 GCA_030679805.1 Reyranella sp.
AGAGGCGAGACCTAGTGGACGGTCTCTCCGTGGAGGTTGATGTCGAGACCTTCGACTTCCTCTTCGTTGGTTACGCGCAGGCCGATCAGGGCATCGACGACCTTGAGGATGATGAAGGTGGCGATGGCGCACCAAGCGATGCAGACCAACGAGCCCCAGAGCTGGGTCAGGACCTGGCCGGGATTGCCGTCGATCAGGCCCTTTTTGCCGTCGCCGCCGATCACCTCGAGGGCGAAGACGCCGGTCAGGATGGCGCCGACAAACCCGCCCAGGCCATGGACACCGAAGGCGTCGAGCGAGTCGTCGTAACCCATCGCCTTCTTGAGGCCGGTGGCGCCCCAGAAGCAGACCAAGCCGGCAACGATGCCGATGACCAGCGAGCCCATGGGATTGACGTAGCCCGAGGCCGGCGTGATCGCGACCAGGCCGGCGACCGCGCCGGAGATGATCCCGAGGACCGACGGCTTGCCGCGCGTCACCCACTCCGCGAACATCCAGGCGAGCGCCGCGGCGGCCGTGGCGAACTGCGTTACCGCCATCGCCATTCCCGCATTCGGCGAGGCACCGACGGCGGAGCCGGCGTTGAAGCCGAACCAGCCGACCCAGAGCAGCGAGGCGCCGATCACCGAGTAGACTAGGTTGAACGGCGCCAGGTTCTCGGTGCCGAAGCCCTTGCGCTTGCCAAGAACGAGGGCGCAGACGAGGCCCGCCACGCCGGCGTTGATGTGCACCACGGTGCCGCCGGCGAAGTCGAGCACGCCCCAGTCGCCGAGGAAGCCGCCGCCCCAGACCCAGTGGGCGATCGGCGCGTAAACGATCAACGACCACAGCGCCATGAACCACATCATGGCCGAGAACTTCATGCGCTCGGCGAAAGCACCGGCGATCAGGGCCGGCGTAATGATAGCGAAGGTGAGCTGAAAGCAGATGAAGACCGTCTCTGGAATGGTCTTCGCGAGTTCATGGACGCCGTCCAGCGTCAGCCCTCTCAGGAAGACCCGGCTCAATCCGCCGACAATGGTGCTGCCGGGCGTGAAGGCGAGGCTGTAGCCCACGATCAGCCACAGCACCGAAATCAGGCAGGTAATAGCAAAGCTCTGCATGACGGTCGAGAGCACGTTCTTCTTGCGCACCATGCCGCCGTAGAACAGCGCCAGGCCCGGAATGGTCATCATCAGGACAAGCGCCGTCGACGTCAGCATCCAGGCGGTATCGCCAGTGTCGAGCTTCGGCTTCTCGTCGGCAGCCATCGCCAGGGCCGGGAGGAGCAGCGTGGCAGCCGCCCCCAGGCCGGCCGTCACTGTGTTGAACTTGACTCTCATCGTTCTTCCCTCGGGTCTTGAGTTGTTGATTATGCGCCGGATCAGAGAGCTTCCGCGCCGGACTCGCCGGTACGAATGCGGATCGCCTGCTCGACGGACAGGACGAAAATCTTGCCGTCGCCGATCTTGCCGGTACCGGCTGCCTTGCGGATGGTCTCGACCGCGCGTTCGACCATGGCGTCGTCGATCACGACCTCGATCTTGACCTTCGGCAGAAAGCTCACGGCGTACTCCGCACCGCGATAGATCTCGGTCTGTCCCTTCTGGCGACCGAACCCCTTGACCTCGCTCACCGTCAAACCCTGGATGCCGAGCGATGTCAGCGCATCCCGGACCTCGTCCAGTTTGAACGGCTTGAAGATTGCCACGATCATTTTCATTTCGGCTGTCCTCCACTGGGCGAAACTGCCGCCCCCAAAGTTCAAAAAAGATGCAGCAAGGCCCGTGCCAACCGTTCCAGGCGGGCATTTCCAACTTGGCATGTCTCTTGCGGATGCGAATTCGGAAACAATGAAATAACCATCGGGGGTTGTAGTGTTGCTTAAAAATGTTGCCACATTGGCCGTTGGGATGGTCACAATCTGCGCAATTGGCGCAGCGAACGCTCAGGATACGGAACTCCAGGCGCAGGCGCCCCTTTCAACCTCAACCCCGGAGGCGGCCCCGGCGCCCCCTCCCGAGAAGGAGACCTGGAAGGCGCCGTTTGGCGGCACCTTCACAGCCACCATCGCGGCGC
>JAUXST010000271.1 GCA_030679805.1 Reyranella sp.
GTGGCGTCGCCTTCCAGCAGCTCGATGTAGTTGGGGACGTCGTCGCGGTCGGGCTGGAAGCAGATGCAGCGCGGCTCCACTCCCTCCGGGGTCAGCTTGAAGCCGAGCTGCTCCAGCTTGGTGGCGGTGCCCTCGAAGTCAGTGTGGCTGACCGAAAGGTGATCGATGTCGCGGGCCGAAATTTTCATGCCCGGTCATACAGGCTTAACGGCCTCACGCTCAAGTGCGATGCTTGTCCGCAGGCGGCGTGCTAATGCCGCGCCGTTCACCGTTCCACTGGAGGAAAACATGTCAAAGATGACGCTTTACGGCATCTGGCTGAGCGGCCCGACCTACAAGGCGGGGCTCGCCATGTCGCTGATGGGCCAGGCTTTCGCCTACAAGCACGTCGATCTGCGCGCCGGCGCCCACAAGCAGCCGGAGTATCTCGCGGTCAACCGCTATGGCCAGGTGCCGGCGCTGGTCGACGGCGACCTGAAACTCTGCCAGTCGGGCTCGATCCTGCTCTATCTCGCCGAGAAGTTCGGCAAGATGGGCGGCAAGACCGCCGAGGAGAAGGCGCGCGTGCGCGAGTGGCTGTTCTGGGAGTTCGACCGCCTGGCGCCCAACGTCTATCGCCCGCGCGCCATCAAGAAGGGTTTTATGAAGGCCGAGGACAATGTCCTGCAGCTCTACACCGGCCTGGCCAACGACGCGCTGAAGGTGCTGGACGCCTCGCTCGCCAAGTCGGCTTTCCTGGTCGGCGACGAGGCGACGATTGCTGACGTCGCCGTGTATGGCGACGTGGCTTATGCCGAGGAAGGCGCCATCGATCTTGGGCCCTACGCCAACGTGAAGGCCTGGATGGCCCGGGTCGAAAGTCTGCCCGGCTTCAAGAAGTACGCCGACCTGCTGCCGCAGCAGGACGTGGCCTGAGTGACTGGTGGATCAGGCTTCCAGCGTCTTCTTCATGACGCCGGTCGCCTGATCCATCATCCCGCCGATTGCCGGCGCGAGTTCGTTGGGCAACAGGTCGATCGTCCAAACCAGCCGGCTCTTCGCCTCGCCGTCGGGAAACACCTGGACGGCGGCGTTGTAGTGGCTCGCCCGGCCTTCGACGACCGCATAGACCAGCCGGCGCGCCTCGTCGTCGGTCGTCACCAGCCGCTCACGTGCCACCATGCCGTTGAAGAAGGTGACGACGCGGTCTCCCTTGTCCATTTCAAGCGCCGTCAGGAAGCCCGGCGCCACGCGGGCATGGACGTGGCCGAAATCGCGGATCGCCGGCCACACCTGGTCGGCGGTGGCATCGAGGGAAATTTCACGGCGCAGGGTTGCTATCGCATTGCTCCTTGAGGGGGGAGCGCCATCTAGGCCGGCCGGCCGCTCGTCGTCTGGCGGCTTTCGGACCCGGTCGCCGTCAGCCCGTCTCCCTCATCTGCTGCCAGCTTTCCTCGACACTGGCGCGATCAAGGTCGCGGGTGATGAACACCAGCCGCGAGCGCCGGTCGGCATCCGGCCAGCGCGCGAGCAGGGTAGGCGGATGGAAGGTGCGGTGAACGCCGTGGATCACCAGCGGCTGCTCCTCGCCCACGACGTTCAGCACGCCTTTCACCCGTAGCAGTTTGTCTCCCCACGAGGCGCGGACCGCCATCAGCCAGGGATTGAAACGGTCCCAGTCCAGCGGCTCGTCGAAGGTCAGGCAGAATGAGCCGATATGTGCGTCGTGGCGCGAGCGGTCGACGTGATGGTGGTGATGCCGGTGCGCTTCGGCACCGAGCCAGGTGCGAACACGATCGCTCTTGCCGGCGGGATCGAACGGCCCGGAATCGAACAGAAGCGCGGGATCGATCTCGCCCTGCACGATCTCGTAAAGCGCCGCCCCCGGATTGAGATCCTCCAGACGCACGCGCAGATGAGCGCTGGTGTCGATGTCGGCGATGTCGGTCTTGCTGATCAACAGGCGGTCGGCAACGGCTGCCTGCTTCACCGCCTCGGCATGTTCGTCGAGCTGACGCGCACCGTTCACGGCATCGACAGTCACCACCACGCCGTCGACGCGATAGTCGTGGCTGATCATCGGGTTGTTGAGCAGGAGCTGCAGGATCGGCGCCGGATCGGCGAGGCCCGTCGTCTCCAGTAGCACGCGGTCGAAGGGCGGCGCCGTGCCGGCCGCGCGGCGCTTGGCAATGTCGCGCAAGGTGCGGTCGAGATCCCCCTGGATGGTGCAGCAGACGCACCCCGACTGCAGCAGCACCATGTCGCCGCCGACCTGCTCCATGAACAGGTGGTCGAGACCGACGTCACCGAACTCGTTCACCAGCACGAGGCTTCGCGCCATGCGCGGATCGCCCAGCACGCGGTTGAGCAGGGTGGTCTTGCCGATGCCGAGGAAGCCGGTGATCAGTGTCACCGGCAGGCGCTCGGCCGACTTGTCGCGATCGAAGAGACTCATTGCACAGGAAGTGTCAGTTTCACGACTGTTACAACGTGGCGTTGCCGACTCGTCTTGACGTGACGAAGGAACGGCATGACGCTGGCATCGTCAACAACAAAGCAAAGGAGGAGCGGCCATGGATGCAAGATATCTTCAGGACAAGGAAGAACTCAAGTCGTCGGCGCAGGGTGTTGACGAAGATCGTCGTTCCTTCCTGACGGCCGGTTTGGTCGGCGGCGCGGTTGCGGCCGGTGCGCTCGTCGCGGGTGCAGCGCACGCTCAGCAGGTCGCCCAGGCGCCGGCGCTTTCCGACAAAGTGTGGTGGCCGCATCCCAAATGGGGCAAGGATGATGTCGCCGGTGCCTCGAACTGGATGACGCCGGCCAAGGTCCTCGACACGGTGAAGTGGATCAAGGACGGCAAGGTCTACCGCATCGGCCGGATGTACGAATCGGGAATGCCCAAGTTCGGCGAGCGCGCCTTCACCATGCGCATTCCGGGCTCACCGACGGGCGGCCCGTTCGGCACCAACAAGCTGATCTATCATGACGAGTTTCTCGCCACTGAGATCGGTCAGACTGGCACGCAGTTCGACGGACTCGGCCACATCGGCATCCAGATGGGCAAGGACGGCGACAAGAACGAGATGCGCTACTACAACGGCCACACCGAACAGGAGATCGGCGGCGCCTATGGCCTTGCCGTGCTCGGCGTCGAGAACGTCAAGCCGTTCTTCACCCGCGGCCATCTGTTCGACGTCGAAGCGGTCAAGGGCAAGATGATGGAGGCAGGCCAGGAGATCACCGTCGCCGACCTGCGCGCGGCCCTGCAGAAGCAGAACATGCAGGAAGCCGACATCAAGGAAGGCGATGCGGTGTTCTTCAACACCGGCTGGGGCAAGCTGTGGCTGAAGAACAACGACAAGTTCAACGGCGGCGAGCCCGGCATCGGCCTGGAAGTCGCCAAATGGTGCATCGACAAAGGCATCAGCCTGACCGGCGCCGACCAGTGGGCGACCGAGGTCGTGCCCAACCCGAACAAGGATCTGGCGTTCGCCGTGCACGGAGAACTGATCTGCAAGAACGGCATCTTCAACCACGAGAATCTCGACTTCACGGGGCTGATCGCCGACAAGAAGTATCAGTTCGCCTACATCTTCTCGCCGGCGCCCATCAAGGGCGCCACGGGATCCAACGGCGGCCCGATAGCGGTTACCTGAGGCCGAGGTAACCTGACCGCACGGCGGCTCGTGCCCCGAAACGCCCTCGCGCAAGCGGGGGCGTTTTGCTTTGATGCTGCCCCAGAATTCCGGAGGAAAGACCATGTCGATGTTCCGTACGGCCGCGGCGACCGCCCTTGTGCTCGGCATGGCATTGCCGTTCGCCCGACCGGGGGGCGCCCAGGGTATTCCCAAGGTGCAGACACCCGAGGAGGTCGGCTTCCTGTCGACCCGCCTGAAGAACCTGAGCGACCGGCTGAACGAGGGCGTCAAGAACAACGAGCTGCCGGGCGCGGTCGTGCTGATCGTGCGCAACGGCCGGATCGTGATGTTCGACTCCTTCGGCTTCCGCGACAAGGAAGCCAAGGTGCCGATGACCAACGACACGATCTTCCGCATCGCCTCCATGACCAAGCCGATCGTCACCGTGGCGGCGATGATCCTGATGGAGGAGGGCAAGATCACCTTGGCCGACCCGGTGTCGCGCTACATCCCGGCCTTCGCCGAGACCAAGGTGGCGGTGCCGAAGAACAAGAGTGACGGCACGGTCGAATACGTCCCCGAGCCGCAGACGCGGCCGATGACGGTACAGGACCTGATGCGCCACACCTCGGGCCTGACCTACGGCGCGATCGGCGCCAACCCGATCAAGCAGTCCTACGTCGACATGAAGGTCGCCGACCGCAACCAGACCACCGCCGAGATGGCCGACAAGCTCGCCAAGCTCTCCTTGCTCTACCAGCCCGGCACGACGTGGGAATATTCCATGTCGACCGATGTGCTGGGGCGCGTCGTCGAGGTCGCCTCGGGCATGCCGCTCAACAAGTTCATCGAGGAGCGCATCACCAAGCCGCTCAAGATGGGCGACACCGCCTTCGAGGTCTCGGCCGACAAGAAGGCGCGCGGCGCCAAGCCGATGAAGGAAGGACCCAAGAACGAGCTGCCGGCCATTCCCGATGTGACGGAGAAATTCACCTTCCGCTCGGGCGGTGGCGGTATGGTCTCGACCGCCGCCGACTACGCGCGTTTCCTGCAGATGTTCGCCAACGGCGGCCAGCTCGACGGCGTGCGGCTGATCTCGCGCAAGACCATCGACCTGATGACGGCCGATGCGCTCCCGCCCCGCGTGAAGATGGGCGCCGACATGTGGCGCTTCGAGGCGCTCGAGCCCAGCGCCCGCATGGGCCAGGGTTTCGGCCTGGGCTTCGCGATCCGTATTGACGTCGGCCGCAATCCGCTGCCCGGGACGCCCGGCGACTACTACTGGGGCGGCGCCTATGGCACCTATTTCTGGCACGACCCGAAGGAGCGGCTCTACGTCGTGTTCATGATGCAGTCGCCGGCCGCTCGGCTCCGCTACCGCTACCTGATGCGCGATCTCGTCTATCAGGCGATGGTGAACTGACGGGGCAGATTCTCGCGGAATAGACGCACCTCAAGAAGGCTCGCGGGCCGATGATGCCTGATCGGAACGGACTCTACGCCGCCGCCGGCTTCGACGATCCTTCGATCGCGCGCCTGAGCGCCGCCCGCGCCAGCAGGCGCGTGGAGTCGAGCGTCGGCAGGGGCGAGTTCGCGTCGCTCAGGATCAGCGGGATTTCGGTGCAGCCCAGCACGACGGCGTCGCAGCCCTGATCCTTCATCCGCCCGATTACCTGCTGGAAGTAGGCGACCGACTGGGGCTTGAAGCTGCTGCAGACCAGCTCGTCCATGATGATGCGGTTGCATTCGTCGCGCTCGGCGGCGCTGGGGCGGACGTATTTCAGCCCGCGGGCGGTAAGCTTCTCCGGATAGACCTCGCTGTCGACCAGCCAGCGCGTCCCGGTGATGCCGATGGTGCGGAAGCCGCGCTCGACGGCATGCTGGGCGGCGACCTCGGCGATGTGGAGCCAGGGAAGCGGCGAGCGCGGCATGACGTAGGGCAGGGCCTGGTGGATGGTGTTGTCGGGGCAGATCAGGAAGTCGGCGCCCGCCCTGGCGAGCTTGTCGGCAGAGGCCAGCATCAACTCGCCCACGCCCTGCCAGTCGTCGCGATAGATGTGGGCCATGTAGTCGGCGAGCGACGGCGTGTGCATCGAGACTTCGGGATGCGCGTGGGGGCCGAGCAACCCGGCGCCCTCGACACAAATCGTGCGATAGCAGAGGGCCGCTCCTTCGGCAGAGCAGGCCGCGATGCCGATGTGCTTCGGCCCGGTGTGTTTTTGTAGGTGCGTCTCGGTCATTTCTTCAGGCGCATCCGGCCCAGGAAATCGCGCTTGCCCAGCGGCACGCCCTTCGACCGCAGGATGTCGTAGGCGGTGGTGGCGTGGAAGTAGAAATTCGGCAGCGAGAACGACTGGATGAACCCCTCTGCCGTGAATGGAATCTTGGTGTCGCGGATCTGGAAGACGACGTCCTTTCCTTCGAGCGCGTTAACGTCGGCGGGTATCAGTTGCTCCAGCGCCTCTCGTGCCTCCGTCACGGCTTTCTGCAGGCCGGCATAGTCGAGCGGCGGCAACTGGGCGGGCGGCGCGAACAGGCCGGCCTTGACGCCGCGCATCGCCCCGATCGCATGATGCGCCGTGGCCAGAACCTGAAACCGGAACGGCAGCATATCGGGATAGAGGCGCGTCTCGACGATCTCGTTGGGATCGATCTTGTTTTCCTGGAAGTGGGCGAGGCCGCGGCCGAGGAAGCCCTCCATGCCGCCCAGGGTCTGCAGGTAGTTGGTTACACTGAGGTCATAGAGTGAAATGGCCACGATGGAAGGTCCTCCCCGGCGAATATTTCCACCGCAAATATTCGCACCGGCGACAGTTGCGGAACAACCATTTCCTCATGAGGGCATTAACGCTTCCTCTCTTCGCGCCATGCGCCGGATGGTCTAGTCTCCGCGCCAATTCAATCCTCTTCGGGAGACACCGAAATGATCGACCTTCACTACTGGCCGACGCCGAACGGCTGGAAGATTTCCATCATGCTCGAGGAATGCGGCCTGCCCTACAAGCTGGTGCCGGTGAACATCGGCACGGGCGAGCAGTTCAAGCCCGAGTTCCTGGCGATCAGCCCCAACAACCGCATGCCGGCGATCGTCGATCACGAACCGCCGGGCGGTGGCGCCGCCGTCACGGTCTTCGAGTCGGGCGCGATCCTGCAGTACCTCGCCGAGAAGGCGGGCAAGTTTCTCCCGAAGGACCTGCGCGGCAAGTACGAGGTGCTGCAGTGGGTCAACTGGCAGATGGGCGGCCTGGGTCCGATGGCGGGGCAGGCGAACCACTTCAACATGTATGCGCCGCAGTTCACACCGCTTGAGCAGCTCACCTACGGCCAGGCCCGCTACAGCAACGAGGTTAACCGCCTGTTCGGCGTGTTGAACAAGCGGCTGGCCGACCGGTCGTTCGTGGCCGGCGACTATTCGATCGCCGACATGGCGATCTGGCCGTGGATCGTGGGCTTCAAGAACTTCGGGCAGAAGCTGGAAGACTTCCCGAACCTCCAGAAGTGGTTCGAGGAGATGGGCAAGCGGCCCGCCGTGGTGAAGGGCAAGGCCGCCGGCGCCGAGCTGCGTCCGACGCCCGGCATCAACACCGAGGAGCAGCGCAAGATCCTGTTCGGCCAGACGGCGTCCGTCGTCCGTTAGCCGTAGAGCCGCACGATCTCCCGCGCCGCCTTCGCCAGGCGGCGCCGGAGCGCCACCGGCTTCAGCACCTCCGCGTCGCTGCCCAGCCGCAGGAGATCGACGGCCGCCTGATCGATCGATTCGATCGGAATGGTGACGCGCACCCAACCATCCTTCTCCGGCGGCCCGGCGCTCTCGCGGGCCGCCTGCTGGACGGCGGTGCCCAGCGCGTCGAGCCTTTCGAGGCCTTGCGGCGAGAGGCGAAGGACGGCGTCGGCGCGATAGACGCCGATCTCGTAGGCCCGCGTGGAGGTGGTCCAGAAGCGCACCAGGTCGAAGTCTTTGGGTCGCTCGAAGGGCTGGTCGGTCGCGGCGAGGTCGAGAATGTTGGCGACGCGATAGGTGCGGGTCTGCTCGCCGACCCGGGCGATGGCGTACCAGGTGCCGGCCTTCAGCACGAGCCCGAGCGGCCTTAGGCGGCGAGTGACCGCACCGGTGCCGCGCTTGTAACGGATGTCGACGCAGGTCTCGTCCCACACCGCCTTGGCGATCGCCGGCAGCAGGCGTGCGGCGTCGGCGCTGCGGAACCAGTCGACCGGATCGAGATGGAAGCGCGCCGCCACCCGCCGCGCGCCCGCCCGCGCGCGCTCCGGCAGGGCCGCCGTCAGCTTGAGCTGCGCCGTCGCGAGCACGTCGGCCAGGCCGAGTTCGGCGGCAGGGCCGGGGAGGCCCGCCAGGAACAGCGTTTCTGCCTCGGCGGGCGACAGTCCGGTGAGGCGGGTGCGGTAGCCGTCGAGCAGCTGGAAGCCGCCGCCCGGCCCGCGGTCGGCATAGACCGGCACGTCGGCCGCGCTCAGCGCGTCGATATCGCGATAGATCGTGCGTACCGAGACCTCGAAGGCCTCGGCCAGCACTTCGGCCGTCACGCGGCCGCGGGTTTGCAGCATCATCAGGATCGACAGCAGCCGGCTCGCACGCATGCCAAAAGATAGCATTAAATCCTGACGGAAACTGTCAGGTATGGCGGGCTACAAGCAGGCCTCTCGCCAGCCCTGCAAGGAGACAGCCATGCCGACCTCAATGCCAATCTCAACGCCAACCTCAATGCCGACCTCAGGGGCGGAGCCCAGCGCCGACTTCGATTTCTTCATCGGCGACTGGACCTGCCGCCACCGCTATCTCACGAAGCGCCTGGCCGGCGGGGCGGACTGGATCGAATTTCCCGGCACCTGCACGATGCAGAAGATCCTGGGCGGCTGGGGAAATTTCGATCAGAACGAGATCGAGCTGCCGGGCGACCGCTACTTGGGTGCAAGCCTTCGCCTCTACGATCCGGCAGCGGACTGTTGGTCGATCCGTTGGATCGACAGCCGCCGGCCCGGCCAGATCACGCCGCCCGTCGTCGGTCGCTTCGACAACGGCGTCGGCATCTTCTACGGCGACGACCGGTTCGGCGAAAAGCCGATCCGCGTCCGCTTCATCTGGTCCCGTATCACGCGCGGCGCGGTGCGCTGGGAGCAGGCCTTCTCGGCGGACGAGGGCAACAGCTGGGAGACCAACTGGATCATGGATTTCACACGGCTGTAGGAGCGGGCATGCGAATTTACGATCGAGCCTTCGTCGAAAGGTTTCTCGAGCCATGGAACGCGCACGACGCGGACGGCGCGATGGCCATGATGACCGATGATTGTCTCTGGGAGATCACCAGAGGCTCCGAGCCGTACGGCACGCGCATCGAAGGATCGAAGGCGGTTCGCGCGGCGATCGCCGATGCCTTCCGGGCGATGCCGGACATTCACTATGAACCGGTGTGCTGCAGCTTCGGCCAGGATCTCGTGGTGGTCGAACTGTTGGTGACCGGGACGCTCGCCGACGGCAGGCGGGCAAAGTTTCAGGCCTGTGACGTCATGAATGTCAGGGGCGGCAAGATATCTGCGAAGCGATCATACCGGAAATTGGTCGAATAACGGTGTGCCTCGGCGGCCCTTGACGCTCCGCCGACGGACAACCACGTTGGCGGAGCCCCCGCATGGTAGGGAGGGGCAGGAGGCACTGTCATGCAAGGCCAAGAACGCGACATGATTACCGGCCTGTTCGGACGCATCCAGCAGTTCGAGACGCAGCCGCGCGACCCTGAGGCCGAGGCGTTGATCTTCGGCTCTGTCGCGCGTCAGCCGGCCGCACCCTATCTGCTGGTGCAGACGGTGCTGGTCCAGGAGCAGGCCCTGAAGGCGGCGCAGGAGCGCATCGCCGAACTCGAGGCCAAGGCGAATGCGGCACCGGCGGCCGCGACGAGCTTCCTCGGCAGTGCGCCCAAGATCAGCCCCTGGGGTTCGCAAGCTGCGGCAACGGCGCCCAGCCCGGCGGCGTCACCGGCGCCTGTGCCCGCGACCCGCTCGCCGCTGCAGGCGGCCGTGGCTGCGCCCGCGGCACCCGCAGGGGGCGGCTTCCTGCGCACGGCGATGATGACCGCGGCGGGCGTCGCCGGCGGCGCCCTGCTGTTCGAAGGCATTCGCGGCCTGATGGGCAACAATCCCGGACCGTTCGGCCAGGCCGCGGCGGCCCCGCCGCCGGTACCGGCGCCGCTGGCGGATACCCAGCAGCAGGCCATGGCGCAGGACCAGGGCAATATGGATCAGGCCCAGCTCGATCAAGGCGGGGGGGCTGACGACGACTACGACACGGCATCAGACGATTCAGGCTTCGGCGGCGGCGGAGACGACGACAGCTTCGCCTGAGTCCGTTCATGGACCCGTTCACGGAATTGCAACAAAGGGGGAAATACAGAGATGATCGAACTTCACACTTGGGGGACGCCCAACGGCCGCAAGATCTCCATCATGCTCGAGGAGTGCGGGCTGCCCTATAGCGTGCACAAGGTCGACATCTCCAAGGGCGAGCAGTTCAAGCCCGAATTCCTGCGCATCAGCCCCAACAACCGCATTCCCGCGATCGTCGATTCCGACGGTCCGGGCGGCAAGCCTTATAGCCTGTTCGAATCGGGCGCGATCCTGATCTATCTCGCCGAAAAGACGAAGAAGTTCATGCCGGCCGATGCCGCCAAGCGCTACGACGCGCTGCAGTGGCTGATGTGGCAGATGGGCGGCTTCGGCCCGATGCTGGGTCAGGCGCACCACTTCCTGCGCGCGGCGCCGACCAAGATCGAGTACGGCATGAAGCGCTACGTCGACGAAGCCAAGCGTCTCTATGGCGTGCTCGACAAGCAGCTCGCGGGCAACGCCTTCGTCGCCGGCGAGGAATACACAATTGCCGACATGTCGATCTTCCCGTGGGCGGCGCGCCACGAATGGCACACCGTGAACCTGGCCGACTTCCCCAACGTCAAGCGCTGGTACGACATCGTCAACGCCCGCCCCGCCGTGACCAAGGGCATGTCGGTTCCGTATTTGAACTGATGGACGGGTTGTCTACTCAACAACGACCTCATGCTGAGGAGTGCCCGCAGGGCGCGTCTCGAAGCATGGGATACGCGGCCCACCCTTCGAGACGGCCGCTACGCGGCCTCC
>JAUXST010000273.1 GCA_030679805.1 Reyranella sp.
GGGCAAGGTCGATCCCAAGCGCGCCGTGGTCGACGCGATCGAAAGCGTGCGCTGGCTGCGTGAGGAGGCCGGCAAGACCTTCTACGCGGTAGGCGGCGCGTGGCGGTCCTTTGCGCGCCTCCACATGGAGCAGGCGGGCTATCCGCTGCACATCATCCATCACTACGAGATCGCCGCCGAAGAGGCGCGCGCCGTGGCCCGGCTGATCGCCGTGCAGAGCGCCAAGTCGCTGGAGAAGATGCCCGGGGTGTCGCGCCGTCGCGTCGACACCCTGCCGCTGGCCTGTCTTGCGCTCGACCGTCTGCTCGTAGCGTTGAAGCCGAAGACGGTTGTCTTCTCGGCATTCGGCCTGCGCGAGGGCTTTTACCACGTGCGGCTGAGCGAGGCGGAGCGGGCGCGCCATCCGCTGATCGCCTTCGCCGAGGAGCAGGGCGCCGGCTGGCGCCGCTTTGACCTGTCGCCAACCGAGATCTTCGACTGGCTGACCCCGGCCTTTGCCGACGAGAGTCCGGCCGACCGCATCCTGCGCACCGCGGCCTGCCACCTGAGCGACATCTCGTGGAACGACCATCCCGACTATCGCGCCGAGCAGGCCTATGTCCGGGTGCTGCATCTTCCGGCACCGGGCATGAGTCACCGCGATCGCGCCGTGCTCGCGATGGCGCTGACCTATCGCTACAAGAGCGATCCCAAGTCTGCGACGATGGATACCGCGCTCAGGCTTTCCGACAACAAGGGAAAGGCTTTCGCGCGCCGGCTGGGCGCCTGCCTCAGGCTCGCCTACAACCTCTCGGGCGGCGCACCCGGCCTGCTGCCGCAGATCTCGCTCCGACGCACCGATCGCGATCTCCGGCTGATCGTTCCGGCGGAGCTGAAGCGCGCACTGGGCGATGTCACTGCCCGGCGCCTGCAGACGGCGGCCGAAGCGTTCGACCTCAAGTCGGTGATCGTCTCGGCGTAGGGGGCAGTCTAGCCGGCGGGCGTCACGGGGATCAGCCGCGCCTGGTCGCCGGAGAGCGCCAGCGACACGCGGCCTTCGATGAGGGCGACGGCATCGACGCCGAATACCTCGCTTCGCCAGCCTTTGAGCACGGGCAAGTCGCGTTTCCCGGCCGCCAGGCGATCGAGTTCATCGGCGCTGGCGACCAAGCGCCCGGCGACGCCGGCCTGCTCGGCCTTCAACCGAAGCAGGGTACGCAGCAGGTCGACGACGGCACCTGGGGCGCGGAGCTGCTCGGTGGGCTTGTCGCGCGCCGGCAATTCCGACTCGGGCAGGCTGCGGGCCCGCTCGATGGCCTCCATGAGTTCACGGCCCTGCCAGCCCTCGGCAAAGCCGCGGCCGAGGCCGCGCGTCAAGGCCAGTTCCTCGATCGTCTTGGGGGCGTGGCTGGCGATCTCGAGAAGCTGCTCGTCTCGGAGCAGACGCTGGCGCGGAATGTCGATGCGCTGGGCGGTTCGTTCGCGCCACGCCGCCGACTCCTTCAGGATCGCCAGCAGGCGAGGCGACGAGCCCCGTGGCTTCAGCCGGCGCCAGGCCTGCTCAGGGTCGGCCCGGTAGGTGGCCGGATCGTTGAGCACCGCCATTTCCTCGGTGATCCAGGGCAGCCGGCCCGTCCGCTCGAGCTGGTGCTTCAGCTTTTCGTAGACCACGCGGAGGTGCGTGACGTCCGACAGCGCGTAGGTGATCTGGCGCTCACTGAGCGGCCGGCGGCTCCAATCGGTGAAGCGGCTGGATTTGTCGATCTTCGCCTTGGCGAGCTTGGTGGCGAGCGACTCGTAGGACGCCGCCTCGCCGTGGCCGCACACCATGGCTGCGACCTGGGTGTCGAACAGGGGCTGCGGCACCTGCGTCATGCGCAGGTAGAAGATCTCGAGGTCCTGCCGGGCGGCATGAAAGACCTTCAGCACGCGGGGGTTGGCCATCAGCTCGTCGAGTGGCGCCAGGTCGATGCCTTCGGCCAGGGCGTCGATCGCGGCAGCGTCCTCGGGACCCGCCACCTGCGCCAGGCAGAGCTTGGGCCAGTAGGTACGCTCGCGCATGAATTCGGTGTCGACGGCGATGAATTCGGCCTCGGCCAGAGGCTTGCAGAACGCGGCGAGTTCGTCGGTCGTGGTGATGAGCTTCATTAGGGGCGATCTATAGCGGGCGCAGCCGCCATGGGCAAAGACAACCCGGCACCGGGGCCAGCGGGGGAGGGCCCCGTTCCCTTGACTTGCTCCGCCAATCCGTGCCTTTTGCCGGGCCTGTAAAACCCGGAAAATATGTAATGTCTTCTGTCTACCGAACCCATACGTGCGGCGCGCTCAGGCCGCAGAATGTCGGCCAGGAAGCCCGTTTGTCGGGCTGGGTCCAGCGCAAGCGCGACCACGGCAATCTGCTGTTCATCGACCTGCGCGATCACTATGGCGTGACCCAGGTGGTGGTGGATGCCAGTAGCCCGGTTTTCAAGACCGCCGAGGCGGTGCGCACCGAAAGCGTGATCACCGTGACCGGCAAGGTGGTGGCGCGCGACGCCGCCACGGTCAATCCGCGGCTGGCCACCGGGCAGGTCGAACTTGATGCTGCAGACCTGGTTGTGCAGTCGATGGCCGAGCCGCTGCCGATTCCGGTTCACATCGAGAACGACACGACACCGGAGGAGCTCAGGCTCAAGTACCGTTTCCTCGACCTGCGCAAGGACAAGCTGCACAAGAACATCGTGCTGCGCAGCCAGGTCATCTCCAGCCTGCGCCGGCGCATGATCGAGCAGGACTTCATCGAGTTCCAGACGCCGATCCTGACCGCCGACAGCCCCGAAGGCGCCCGCTCCTACGTCGTGCCCAGCAGGCTCCATCCGGGCAAGTTCTACGCGCTGCCGCAGGCGCCGCAGATGTTCAAGCAGCTGCTGATGGTGTCGGGCTTCGACCGCTATTTCCAGATCGCACCCTGCTTCCGCGACGAGGATGCCCGTGCCGACCGTGCGCCGGGCGAGTTCTACCAGCTCGACTTCGAGATGAGCTTCGTGACGCAGGAAGACGTCTTCACCGCCATCGAGCCCGTGCTGGGCGGCGTGTTCGAGGAGTTCGCAGGCTTCGGCCGCGAGATGCCGCGCAAGGTGACGCCGTTTCCGTTCCCCCGCATTCCCTATGCCGAAGCCCTGCTGACCTACGGTACAGACAAGCCCGATCTGCGCAATCCGTTGCGCATCGTCGATGCCGGCGACGTCTTTGCCGGGTCCGATTTCAAGGTTTTCGCCGGCATCGTCGCCGGAGGCGGCGTGGTGCGGGCGCTGCGCGTGCCGAAGGCCGGCAGCCAGCCGCGCAGCTTCTTCGACAAGCTCAACACCTGGGCGCAGAGCGAAGGCAAACCGGGCCTCGGCTACATCGTTCTGGAAGGCGGGGCCGGGAAGGGGCCCATCGCCAAGTTCGTCACGGGCGATCGCCTGGCCAGTCTGAAGGCCGTGACCGGTGCGGAGGACGGCGACGCGGTGTTCTTCGTCGCCGACAAGCCGGAGCTGGCATGGAAATTCGCCGGACAGGCGAGAACCAAGGTTGGCCAGGAGATGGGCCTGATCGCCGAGGATGAGTTCCGCCTGTGCTGGATCGTCGATTTCCCGATGTTCGAGTACGACGAAAAGGCGAAGAAGATCGATTTCAGCCACAACCCGTTCTCGATGCCGCAAGGCGGCCTCGAGGCGCTCGAGACGCAGGACCCGCTCACGATCAACGCCTGGCAGTACGACATCGTGTGCAACGGCATCGAGCTTTGTTCGGGCGCAATCCGGAACCACAAGCCCGAGATCATGTACAAGGCGTTCGGAATTGCCGGCTACAGCCGGGAAGAGGTCGAGGCGCGTTTCGGCGGCATGCTGAATGCGTTCAAGTTCGGCGCCCCGCCGCACGGTGGCGCCGCGCCGGGTGTCGACCGCATCGTCATGTTGCTGGCCGACGAGCCCAACATTCGCGAGGTCATCTGCTTCCCCATGAATCAACAGGCGGTCGACCTGATGATGGACGCGCCGGCCGAGTTGCCGCCGGAGAAGTTGCGCGAGCTGTACCTTGCCTTGCGGTTGCCGCCACCTCGGAAGGACTAGGGGTGGTGGCGAAGGCAGAAATTGACCTGAGAATAAAATACACTTAATATTCAAAGAGTTATAGTCTTTTTATAAAGAAGATTATGAGCTCTTTTCGGCTCTCTGTTTTGTTTCTGCCACTGGTCGTGGGTCTGGCCCTTTTGACCGGAGCCTGCGGTGCGCCGCTCGCCGTGACGGCAGGTGGCTACGCCGCTGATGGCACCCTGATGGTGGCGAGCGACAAGAGTTCGACCGACCATCTGGCGTCGATGATGTCCAAGAAGGACTGCTCCTTCTGGCGCGTCTTTCGCAACACCGAGGTCTGCAGGGAACGCGAAGCGGGCACGGATCCCTATGCCGTCGACTACAACGGCCCTCAGCGATCGGCGAGCGAGGACGGCGTGAAGTACGGGCCACCGTTGCGCTCAGCGCCGGACGCGCCCGCCACAAGCTGGGATGCGGCGGCCTACAACGCCACCCCGGCCTCGCCGCCGCCCGCGCCAGCCGAGCCGGTCACGGCCGTTGCCGATGCCGCCCCGGCTCGAGTAGCCGTGGCACCCGCTGCAGCGCCGCCCGCTGTCGTACCGAAGTCCAAAAAAGGCAAGGCGGTCCGTGCGGCTAAGAAGCCTTCACGAGGTCAGGCGGCGCCTGCTTCCTGAGCAGGAAGGCCTCGAGATTGTCGAGCGCCTTGAAGCCCATGGCATTGCGGGTTTCGACCGTCGCCGAACCCATGTGCGGCAGCAGGAACGCGTTCTCGATATCGTGGTAATCCGGGTGGATCTTGGGTTCGCCCTCGAACACATCGAGGCCTGCCGAGGCGATCCGGCCGCTCTTGAGCGCCGCGATCAGCGCCTCGTCGTCGACGACGCCGCCGCGTGCGGTGTTCACGATGACGGCCCCTTGGGGCAGCTTGGCGATGCGCTCGGCATTGACCCATTTGCGGGTCGCCGGTGTCATCGGCGCGTTGATCGACAGAAAGTCGCTGTGCGGCAGCATGTCGTCGGCGTTGGCGTGGAAGATGGCGCCCTTTTCCAATTCGGGCGGCAGGCGGCTGCGATTGCTGTAGTGGATCTGCATGCGAAAGGCGCGGGCGCGGTCGGCGACCGCCTGGCCGATCCGGCCCATGCCCAGGATACCGAGCCTCTTGCCGGTAACATGCACGCCGGTGAGCTGGGTCGGCGTCCAGCCCACCCAGTTGCGGGTCCTGAGCATGGTCGTGCCTTCGTGGGCCCGCCGCGCCGCGCCCAGCAGGCAGAGAAGCGTGATGTCGGCCGTGGCGTCGGTCAGCACGTCGGGCGTGTTGCTGACGACGATGCCGCGCTTGGCCGCGGCGGCGACATCGACATGCTCGTAGCCGACGGAAAAGGTGGCGATGATGCGGACGGAAGCGGGTAGCGCCGCGATCGTCTCGGCGGTGAGGGCATCGCCCGCTGCGCACATGATGCCATCGCAACCGGCCGTTGCCGCGACCAGGGCGGGGCCGTCGTAGAGCCGGTCCTCGGGATTGAGGACGGCGTCGAAGCTGGCCGCCAGCCGGGCCTCGACGTCGGGCGGGAAATGGCGGGTCGCCAATACCTTGGGTTTGCGAATGGTCATGGTCGCTATCCTCCCTGTGCAGCCCTGCCGCAGGCGATCATTCTGGTATTCTGTGCGCATGGATATTACGCTTGGTTGCCCGGCTACAAGGCCTAGCCCTCAGCCATTGTCCGTTGACCACGTATAGTTTTAGCTGTCCTCGCGTCCAAACAGCGGCCCTCGGTGCCGCCGTCGGCGCCATGTTGTTGGCGGTGCTGTGGATAAGCGTCGCCGACGCGCAGCAGCAGCTCGAGTCGGTGCTGGTGCCGCATCGCGCCACCTACGACATGAAGCTGTCGGTCGCCCGGCCCAACAGCGGGATCGTCGACGTCAGCGGTCGCATGGTCATCGAGAACGTCGATTCATGCGACGCCTGGGAGGTCAAGCAGCGCATCAAGCTCAAGTTCCTGCGCAACGACAGCGAGGAATTCAGCACCGATTCGAGCTTCACCAGCTACGAGACCAAGGACGGGTTGGGGCTGCGCTTCAGCGTCCGCAATATCCAGGATGACGAGGTCGAGGAGGAATTGCGGGGCCATGCGGATCTCACGGCAACGGGCGGCAAGGGGCGCGCCACCTTCACCTTGCCCGAGGCGCGCAGCTTCGAGCTTCCGGCTGGAACCCTGTTCCCGACCACCCACCTCGCGCTGATCATCCAGCACGCCCGGGATGGCGACCAGTCGGCCTCCTACGGCGTGTTCGACGGGGCACGGCTCGACGGCGCGTTCCAGGTCAATGCCGTGATCGGCCGCTCGCCCCGCACCACCGGGGCACCGGCCGTCCGCGGCGATGTCGGATTGCTGCGCAATCAGCCGTCCTGGGGCGTTCGGCTCGCCTTCTTCGCCACCGGCGACCAGGGCACCAACCCGGAGTACGAGCTGGCGCTCGATCTGCTGGGCAACGGCGTCGCCCGGTCGATGCTACTCGATTATGGTGACTTCGCCGTTGACGCTCGTCTCGTTCAACTTCAAGCGCTGCCGAGGCCGAAATGCTGAACAAACGACAGGTCGTGCCCGTTCCCCTGGCCGCCGGGCTTCTTGCCGTCATGGCGGCGATGGCGGCGCCGGCGGCAGCGCAGGAATTGGCGCCTCACCGGGCGGTCTATTCGGTCACGATCCTGGAGCGCGGCAAGCCCGACGGTGGCACGCCCGGCACCTATGCCTACGAAATCAAGCTCACGTGCGACGGCTACGTCGTCAATCAACGGCTGAAGCTGGAAATCGCCGGCGCCCGGACGCCGATCGTGAGCGAGCAGCAGTCGCAGATGACAGAGAGCCGGGACGGCAGGAAATTTTCCTTCGATCATCGCTCAACCGCCAACGGCAAGCAGACCGGCCTGTTCAAGGGCGAGGCACTGCTCGGCGACGACGGCAGCGGCCAGGCACGCTTCGCCGAGCCCGAGGGCCAGACGGCGGCGCTGCCGGCCGGCACGCTGTTCCCCGTCGCCATGGCGCGGGCCGCGATCCGCCAGGCCAAGGCGAACGAGAGCGGCCTCGATGCGCTGTTCTTCTTCGGCGACAAGGTGAAGCCGCCGCAGGCGGTGAATGTCGTCATCGGCAAGGTGCCCAAGCGCCTGGCCGAACTGAAGATTCCGGAAGGTGCCGAGGCGTTGGTCGAAGGCCGCGCGCGAATCTACTACCGCGCTGGTTTCTTCGACATCCAAACCAAGGGGCAGGGCGATCCTGCCTTCGAGATGAGCAGCGTCACGCTCGACAACGGCATCGAACTCTTCGGCACCCATGAGGAGGCCGAAAGTGGCATCGAGTACCGCATCACCCGGCTGGAGGCGCTGCCCAAGCCCGAATGCAAGTAGCGCCCGCTCGCTCGTCGCGCGGGGAGAGCAGGGTGAAGCGGTCGCCTGGGGGATCGATTCATGGAAGCGAGCAGGGCAGGAGCGGATGGGCTGACGCCGGAACAGGCGGTTGATCGCCTTCAGGACATCCACGTCGCTGCCAGCGACGCGCTGCGAGCGGCGCTGGCGCGCTACACCACGTCGGGAATTGCCCCTTCAGCCGAGGAAAGGGCCCAGTTTCGCTATCCCGAACTGCGCGTCGACTGGAAGCCGTCGGGAGGCGTTCGATTCACCCGTCGGGCGTGGGCGAAATTCCAGGCACCGGGCCTCTATTCTACAACGGTGACGCAGCCTGCGTTCTTTCGCCGGTACCTGCTCGAGCAGCTTCACCCGTTGGCGGAGGAGTTCGGCGCCAGGATCGAGGTCGGCAGCAGCGATCAGGAGATTCCGTATCCCTTCGTCACCGAGGAAGGCGACGAATTCATTCGCGGCGATCTTTCCGTGGCCGATCTGGCACGGCATTTCCCGACGCCGGTCCTAGCCAATGTCGGCGATGAGATCGCCGACGGCGCCTGGGCCTTCGAGGCGGGGAAGCCCCGGCCGCTGGCGCTTTTCGATGCCGTGCGGGTCGACTTTTCGCTGCGGCGGCTGACCCACTACACGGGGACCGATTGGCGGACCATCCAGCCCTGGATCCTCTTCACCAACTACCAGCGCTACGTCGACCATTTCGTGGAAAGGGCGATTGAGGAGTTGGCCACGCCCGACAGCCCCTACACGCAACTCGTGCTGCCCGGCGGAAGTGTCATCCGACGCGGTGACGATGCAGCGGCGGCGCGTGCCGCCCTCGCCGCCGCGCCGTGGCATCGCTTCCAGATGCCGGCCTACAACCTGATGCGATCCGACCTCCGCGGCGGCATAACACTGGTCAACATCGGGGTCGGTCCCTCCAATGCAAAGAATGCGACCGACCACCTGGCGGTGTTGCGTCCGCATTGCTGGCTGATGATCGGCCACTGCGGCGGCCTGCGGCAGTCGCAGACGATCGGCGACTACGTGCTGGCCCATGCCTATATGCGGCGAGACCGGATCCTCGACGATCTCGTGCCGCCGGAGGTGCCCGTGCCGGCCTTGGCTGAAGTCCAGGTCGCCCTGCAGAGAGCCGCTGAACGCGTCATGGGCGAACGCGGCGATGCGCTGAAACGCCGGCTGCGGACGGGCACTGTCGTGACATATGACGACCGCAATTGGGAGTTTCGTTGGTCCCAGGAGCGCCGGCGCATCAACCAGGGGCGGGCGATCGCTGTCGACATGGAGAGTGCCACCCTGGCCACCCAGGGCTACCGCCTGCGGGTACCGTACGGAACGCTGCTGTGCGTTTCCGACAAGCCGCTGCATGGCGAGATCAAGCTTCCCGGGGCGGCGACGCGCTTCTATCAGAAGGCAGTCGGCGAGCATTTGCGGATCGGCTGGGAAACCATCGAGCTGCTGCGCGATGAACTCGGCACGCTGCACTCGCGCAAACTTCGTAGTTTCGACGAGCCTCCGTTCAGATGAAAGGCGGCCTCATGCCGGCGTCCGCCGCTTATCCTTCGACATGGCCGCGCGTGCGAGTTCGTCGAGGAGGCGTCGTCGATCCGCCTGGTCGAGCCTGGCCGAGGACAGGATGAAGCCCAGGTAGGCCCAGTAGAGAAGGCGGACCCGCGTCGGCGCAACGTCGGGTGCGACGCCGGCCTCGCCCAGCAGCTTTTCGATATAGACGAGGCGGCGCAGGTCGACTGCCTCGACCATGGTTCTTGCCCGGGGATCGGCGGTCGCCCAGCTCCGCACCGCGCGCTCGAGGCGGGTGTCGGCGCGGAAGGCGCGATCGAGCAGGGACTCCAGCCGGTTCTCGGCCGTGCCGTCGACTTCTCGGACGACATTCTCGTAGGCGATCTCGCGCCAGCGGTGCAGGACGGCGGCGTGGAACGCGCCGACATCGGCAAAATGCCAGTAGAAGCTGCCGCGCGAGACGCCGAGCGCCTTCGACAGGGTATCGGCCTTGAGGGCGGTGAAGCCCGTCTTGGCCAGCGCCTTCAGGCCGGCATTTACCCAGTCGCGGGACGTCAAACGATCGTCGGTCATGATTCCATACAGTAGTGTATTGACAGGCCCGATCTGGGGTACTATGTCACCATACAGATATGTATGGAGGCGGACAATGCGCGATCTCGCGATGCAGGCGGCCGGTGGTATCGCCATTCTCACCGCCATCATTCACGGCGTTCTGGGCGAGACGAAGATCTTTGCGCAGGCCCGGATCGAACCCGCTTGGATCAAACTTATGCTCCGCCTGATCTGGCAATGCGGGACCGTCGCCTGGGTGAGCTTCGGCGTTCTGCTCGTGGCGGCGCCATACATGGGGTCGGAGGCGGCCCGCCTCTGGATCGCCGGCGCAGCCGTCGGTGCATACGGCGTCGGCGCCATCAGCAATGCCTGGGTCACCCGTGGGCGCCATATCGGCTGGGTGGCAATGACGGCGGCGAGCGTGCTGGCCCTCGCCGGCGTCTAGGCTTCCGGCCACAGCCACGCGGCGCCGCGCACGCCGCTCGAATCGCCGAACTTGGGCGGCATCAGCCTGGTGACGATGCTGTCGCGCTCGGAGAAGACGTAGCTCTTCCACAACTCGGGCACGCGGTCATAGAGCTGCGTCATGCGCGACAGGCTGCCGCCGAGCACGATCGCGTCGGGGTCGAGGATATTGATGACGACCGAGAGCGCGCGGGCGAGGCGGTCGCAGTAGATCTCCATCTCGGCGGCCGCATCGGGGTCGCCTGCCAGCGCTGCCTCGGCGATCTCGGTCGCCTGCAGCGTCCGGCCCGTGCGCACGGCGAACAGACGCTGCAGCGCCGGCCCGCTCAGCCAGGTTTCAATGCAGCCAATGCCGCCGCAGTAGCAGCGGATGCCCGGCCGTTCGTCATCGTGGGGCAGGGGGAGCGCGTTGTGTCCCCATTCGCCGGCGATCGCCTGGGCGCCGGTGAGCGGCCAGCCGTCGATCACGATGCCGCCGCCCACGCCGGTGCCCAGGATCACGCCGAACACGACCCTGCAGCCCGCCGCGGCGCCGTCGGCCGCCTCGGACACGGTGAGGCAATTGGCGTCGTTGGAGAGGCGCACCTCGTCGTGGCCGATCGCGCGTCGTAGATCCTTGTCGAGCGGATGGCCGTTCAGGCGGGTGGAGTTGGCGTTCTTGATCAGGCCCGTGGCCGGCGAAAGCGCCCCCGGATGGCCGATGCCGACGCGACAGTGCGCGCCGGCGCGCGCCTCGAGCGCACGCACCACGCCCGCCACCGCTTCGACCGTGGCGTCGTAGCTCTCCTGCGGCGTCGGCACGCGCAGCCGAGCACGCTCCGTGCCGTCGTCGCCCAGCACGATGCCTTCAATTTTGGTGCCGCCGAGGTCGATGCCGATCCGCATGAGTCCTACTTGGATGTAGCCGGAAGGAACTTGAACGGTTCGGACGGCTTGAAGTTACTAGAAACCTCGCCGGAGAAGACCTCGCCGTTCTGGATCGTGAGCTTCTTGACGGGCGCGCCGGGCTTGAGGTCGAGCTTGGCGAGCGAGACCCAGAAGGTGTTCGGGCGCGTGGCCGAGTCGAAGTAGTAGACGAGGTTCTTCTGGTCCGAGACGGTGCGCCAGAGAGTCGAGGAGATGTTGGGTTCGTTGGGCGTGGTCATGCCCAAGGGTACGCTGACGGCGCGCTGCACGCTCATGACGCTCGCTACCGCCTGGTAGGCAAAGGACTGGTCCGGAACGCTCTTGATGAAGTTCTTGTCGATCTTCTTGGGGATCGCGCTCAGCAGGAACGAGGCGCGCACGAAGCGGTCGGCGGCACGGGCGGTGCCGGGCAGGAAGGTCGTGCCGCCAATGCCCTTCCAATAATCGTCGAGAACCAACTGCTGATCGTAGCTTGGCGAGTTGGTCATCACGGTGTAGCGCTTGTTGTGATGGATCACGAGCTTGCCGCCGAGGTACTCGAAGATCGCCGAATCGCCTGACGCATCGGAGATTGCGAGGTGAAGTGCGGCGGGCGAGCCATCCGGCAGCTGCGGCGCCAGCAAGTTGAACGGCTCCGGGCGCAAGGCCCCGACCGCCTCGGCGACCGTGGCGTAGTTGTCGAGCACGAACTGCGGCCAGGCCGCGATGGAAAGGTTGGGGCGGCCCTCGCTCGCAGCGCCGTAGTCAGATTCGGCGAGATAGAGCATGTTGGCGACCAGGCCCTTTTCGTTCATGCCGTCGGTGCTGCCGGCTTCGTAGCCGGAGACCACGACGCTGCCGTATTTCGAGGTCCATTCGATGGATTTCGGTCCGGCAGCGCCGTTGCGCTTCAGGCCAGCCGGGAAGACCCACAGATTGGACTGCATGTCCTCCTGCCAGTCCATGTTGCGCCCGGTGATGACGGTGTTGTCGGCGCCGACATAGAGCGTGCGCGTGCAGGCGATGGCCGTGCCGATCGCCGATGCCGCCAGCACGGCAGACGACAGCAGGATGGCCATGAACTTCGAATGACGTTGCATCACAGTCCTCCTGTTCCGGTGGTCGGGTGGGCATTCTAGACGGCAAGGGACGAACGGCAATCGAGGCGATATCCTCCTCCACGGCGGACATCGATGGGAGAAGACGCGGCGATGGCGAAGAGTGGGGCAGGCGGACCTTGGCGAAAGCGCCCGTCGACCGTGCTCTGGATGCTGTCGCTCGGCCAGCTCGTCTCGTGGGGCCTTGTCTACTACACCTTTCCCCTGTTCGTCGTGCCGATGACGCAGGAACTCGGCTGGTCGCGCAGCGCCATGTTCGGCGCGCTCTCGGCTGGCCTGCTGGTCGCCGGCCTCTGTTCCATTCCGGTCGGCGCCTGGATCGACCGCGGGCACGGCCGCAAGCTGATGACCGGCGGATCGCTGCTGGCCGCCGTCCTGCTTCTCGTCTGGTCGCGCACCGACTCGCTGCCGGTCTTCTATGCGCTGTGGATCGGCCTCGGCATCTGCCAGGCGGTGATCCTCTACGAGCCCGCCTTCGCCGTGATCACGCGGGTCTATGGGCCGCGCTACAAGCAGGCGATCCTGCTGATGACCTTCCTGGGCGGCCTCGCCAGCACCTTCGGCATTCCCTTCAGTCAGCTCCTGATCGAACGGATCGGCTGGCGCCCGACGCTGGAAGTCCTGGCCGCGATCATGGCGGCCGTCGCCGTCATGCACTGGCTGTTCGTGCCCGGGCCGCGGGAGGAGGCGGTCCCGATCGCGGCGCCGACTCCGCCTGCGGAGGGGACCATCAAGAAGAGCCCGCTGGCCGCCGCCGTGCGCGTGCCGGCCTTCTGGGGCCTCGTGGTCGCGTTCGCCGGTTACGGTTTGGCTTTCTCCGCCATGAGCTTCCACCTGATCCCGCTGCTCGACGACCGCGGCGTACCGATCGCCGTGGTGATGGCCATCAGCGCGCTGATAGGCCCGATGCAGGTCGTCGGCCGGGTGCTGCTGATGGCGGGCCAGCGCCACATCACCACCATCCAGCTCGGCGCGCTGATCTA
>JAUXST010000281.1 GCA_030679805.1 Reyranella sp.
GTGGCGAGGTCCCACGGCGGCGCCACGGCATTGACCGGGCCCGCGTGGCCGACCGGCCCGGTGACCATGGGAAAGCCGGTGACGGCGTTCACCGTGTAGTCGACATGGGCCGAACCGTCGCGCGCACCCACGATGTTGAGCGCGATCAGGTCGGCGCGCCTCTTCGCCAGCTCCTCATACGCGAGCCAGCCGCGCGCCGGCATGTTGGTGGTGAAGATTCCCGCTCCCTCGCCGGGCGACGCGATCAGGGCCGTCAGAAGTTCGCGGCCCTTGGGGTTGCGCAGATCGACGGCGATCGAGCGCTTGCCCTTGTTGAGGCCGGCCCAGTAGATCGAGCGGCCGTCCTGCGTGATCGGCCAGCGGTCGTTGTCGAGGCCGCCCTTGATGTCGTCAAAGCGGATCACATCGGCGCCGAGTTGAGCGAGCGTCATGCCGCCCAGGGGAGCTGCGATGAAAGCCGAACCTTCGACGATGCGAAGGCCGGCGAGAATGCCAGTCATGTACGTTTCCCGTCTGTCTTCTTACCTTGGAAGATTGTTCTTCCGCTTCTCCAGCCACCAACCGTATTCCGGCGGCCACATCTCGAAGTCGCCGTCGCAGCCCAGCTCCTGTGCCGCATGCAGCGCCCAGAAAGGGTCGTAGAGCGCCTGGCGGCCGATCGCGATCAGGTCGGCATCGCCCGACTGCAGGATCTCCTCGGCCTGCGGGCCGTCGAGGATCAAGCCGACCGCCATGGTCGGGATCTCCGCCCCTCGCTTGACCGCCGCCGAGAACGGCACCTGGAAACCCAGCGACCTTTTCACCGGCAGCGCCGTCGAGAGGCCGGTGAGGCCCCCCGAAGAGGTATCCACCACGTCGATGCCGATCGCCTTCAGTTCCTTGGCATAGGCGATCGTGTCCTCGACGTCCCAGCCGCCGGCGCCATCGACCGCCGAGACGCGAATGAACATCGGCTTGTGCTCGGGCCAGTTGGTACGGACGGCCTTGGCCGCTGCCAGGGGGAAGCGCATGCGGCCGGCGCGGTCGCCGCCATACTGGTCGTTGCGCGTGTTGCTGATCGGCGAGAGGAACTGCGCCAGCAGGTAGCCGTGCGCCCCGTGGATCTCGATCACGTCGTAGCCCGCGGCATCGGCGCGGCGCGCGGCCTCGCCGAACTTCTTCACGATCTCCTCGATCTCTGCCAACGCGAGTTGCTTGGGTGACGGCGAATAGGGTTCACCGGCGGACAATTCTGTGGGACCAACGACCTGCCAGCGCTGCCAGCCGGCCTCCTTGGGTCCAAGCTCGCCCGGCTTATCGAACGAGCGTGGCGTGCTGCCCTTACGGCCGGAATGGGTGATCTGCGTCGCCGCAAGGGCGCCTTCCTGCTTCAGGAACCGCGTCAGGCGCTTGTGACTCTCGATCTGGCCGTCGTCCCACAGGCCGAGATCGCCCTGAGTGACCCGTCCGCGGGGTTCGATGGCGCAGTTCTCGGTGAAGACGATGCCGAACTTGCCCAACGCGAACTTGCCGAGATGGACCAGATGATAGTCGTTCACCATGCCGTCCGTGGCGCGGTATTGGACCATGGGAGAGACGACGGCACGGTTGGGCGCGACGACGCCACGCATCTTGAAAGGCGTGAACAGCAGCGGCTTGGACAAACTCAACTCCCCCTCTGAACTTTCCAGGCGGAACGGCAGAACATAGACCGGACTGCCTGCCCGGGCCTATCCTTCCGCCATGTTTGACCTCGTCATCCGAAACGGAACCGTGATCGATGGCTCCGGCGCCCCGCGCCGTATCGCCGATGTCGCAGTGCAAGACGGAAAGATCGCCGCCGTGGGCCCCAAGCTCGGCGCGGCCCGGCGCGAGATCGACGCCGCGGGCCTGATCGTGGCGCCGGGCTTCGTCGACATCCACACGCATTACGATGGCCAGGCGACTTGGGACCCGTTCGTCACGCCAAGCTCCTGGCACGGCGTCACCACCACGGTGTTCGGCAATTGCGGCGTCGGCTTCGCACCGGTGCGGCCGGGCCAGTCGGGCTACCTCATCAACCTGATGGAAGGCGTAGAAGACATTCCCGGCACGGTCCTGAGCGAGGGCGTGAAGTTCAACTGGGAGTCCTTCCCCGACTATCTCGATGCACTGGCCTCGATGACCCGGGCGGTCGACGTGGCGGCCCAGCTGCCGCACGGCGCGCTGCGCTTCTACGTCATGGGCGATCGCGGCGCCGAACATGCCGAGATCCCGAGCGAGCGCGAGATCGAGGAAATGGCGCGCCTCACCGAGGAAGCGCTGCGCGCCGGCGCCATGGGCTTCACGACCTCGCGCACCACCAAGCACAAGGCCCGCGACGGACGCTTCACGCCCTCGCTGTCGGCCCGCGAGGCCGAGCTGCTGGGCATCGCGCTAGGCATCAAGCGCGCCGGCCGCGGCGTGATCGAGGTGAACTCCGACTTCGGCCCCGGCGAGTTCGAGGCGCTGGAAGCGGCGGCGACGCTGGCGGGCCGCCCGCTTTCCTGCCTGCTGGTCCAGGTCGATGCCCAGCCCGAGCTGTGGCGGGAGACGCTGGCCAACATCCATCGCATGCGCGCCACGGGCCGCGAGGCCAATGCGCAGGTCGGCAGCCGGCCGATCGGCGTGATCATGGGGCTCGAGACCACCGTCCATCCATTCGCCGCCCATCCGGCGTGGCGCGAGCTGCGCGATCTCGCGCCGGCTGCGCGCTATCGGCGCCTGGTGGCCGATGCCGATTTGCGCCAGCGCCTGCTCGCACCGCGCACCGACGGCGCGCCGGCGTTCATGGGCGAAGCGTTCCACAAGATGTTTCCCATCGCCGACCGGCCGGACTACGAGCCCGATCTCGCCAACTCGGTCGCCGCCATTGCCGAACGGTCCGGCCGCACGCCGCAGGAAGTCGCCCTCGAGGCGATCCTCGCGCGGGGCGGCAAGGGCCTGCTGATGCTGCCGTTCGAGAACTATACCGCCGGCAGCCTCGACGTGGTGCACGAGATGATCGTCGACGAGGCGACCGTATTGGGCGTGGCCGATGGCGGCGCCCATGTCGGCGTGATCTGCGACGCCTCCTCGCCGACGTCGCTGCTGACCCTGTGGGGCCGCGATCGCACGCGCGGGCCGAAGCTCGGGCTCGAATTCCTGATCGCCAAGCAGACGCGCGGTACGGCGCTGTCCTACGGCCTCGCCGATCGCGGCCTGCTGGCGCCGGGCCACAAGGCCGACATCAACGTCATCGATTTCGCGGCGCTGCAGCTCAAGCGCCCCGAAGTGGTCTACGACCTGCCGGCCGGCGGCCGCCGCCTCATCCAGCGCGCGTCGGGCTACCGGCACACCTTCAATGCGGGCGTCGAGACGGTGCAGAACGACGAACTGACGGGCGAGCGGCCAGGCCGGCTCGTGCGGGGCGCCCAGGCACCGGTCTAAACCAGGAAGCCCCCTCGGCGATGTCAGCTCCCCGCACGCCGGAGAGCCGATAACGGCGGGCACGCGGCCCGCTCACGTGTCACACCCCAGCGTGTCACACCAAGTTGTGACAAATGTTGTGACACGCACCGGCCCGGAGTCCGGGCCGAGCCCGATTTCACGGGCTTTTTACGACGTGGTTTCTTCTTCAGATGTCACAAGCCCGGTACTGCCTGTGACAGGCAGCGCCATGTGTCCGTTCCGACTCTTATTGGTGCTCGGTGGGGACGGGCTTCAAACGGACTCGTACGGCCTGGCGTGACAAACCATCCGTGTGAGCTACACCCGCGC
>JAUXST010000283.1 GCA_030679805.1 Reyranella sp.
GGGCAAGCGCCAGGCCGCCGACGCCGCCGCCGACAATGAGAACGTCGTCGCTCACTCCGGGGCAATCCCGCGCTTGGCCACGACGTCGGCCCAGCGGGCGCGGTCGCGCGCGACGATCGCGGCGAGGTCCGCCGATGTCGATGTGGCGGAGATCAGGCCCTGCGCCTCGAAGGCGGCCTTGGCTTCCGGCGTATTCAGGATGGCGGCGACTTCGCGGTTCAACCGCTCGATGATCTCGGGCGGCGTACCCTTGGGCAGGAAGAAGCCGTACCACATGTCGACGTCGACGCCCTTCAGGCCGGCTTCGGCCAGGGTCGGCACGTCGGGAAGCTGCGGCAGGCGCTGCGGGCTGCCGACGGCCATGGCCTTCAGCTTGCCGGCGCGGATGTGCTGGGCCGAGACATGGACCGGCAGGAACATGTAGCCGATCTGGCCGCCCAGCAGGTCCTGCACCGCGCCGGCCGTGCCTTTGTACGGCACATGCAGCAGTTCGATGCCGGCCGTGGTCTCGACCAGCGCCATCGACAGATGATGCGGTGTGCCGACTCCGGGGCTGCCATAGGTCAGGCTCTTGGGCGCCGCTTTTGCCGCCGCGATCATTTCGGCCAGCGTGTTGGGCTTTTGGCCGGGATTGGCGACCAGCACCAGCGAGCCCCAGGCCGTAAGCCCCAGCGGCACGAAGTCGGCCACCGGATCGTAGGGCAGATTCTTGTAGAGGCTGGCGTTCATGACCAGCGTATTGACCGACGACATCAGCGTGTGGCCGTCGGGCTTGGCGCGCGCCACCTGCTGGCTGCCGATATTGCCGCTGGCGCCTACGACGTTCTCGACCACCACCGGCTGGCCGAGCTTGGCCGTCAACTTTTCTGCCACGAAACGCGCGATGATGTCAGGGCCGGTGCCCGGGGTGAAAGGCACGATGATCTTCACCGGCTGGTCGGGCCAGGCGAAGGCGGCCTCGATCATGGCGGGAACGGCCAACAGGCCGGCGAGGAAGGGCAGGGCTTGGCGGCGGCGCATGGCCGCCATTCAATCAGTCGCCTCTGCCTTCGTCGATACAACTAATACGAGAGTGACTTATATTTTACTCGTTCTATAATTGTTCTCCAGATACGGGAGAACGATATGCAGGCAAAGGTCCGGACCGTGGCTTTCCAGGGCGTCGACGTCCTGCCCGTTGATGTGCAGGTCATGATCGCGCCGGGGACCATCGCCTTCGCCATGGTCGGCCTCGCCGACAAGGCCGTGGGCGAAAGCCGCGAGCGGGAGCGGGCAGCACTCCGGGCGCTGGGCCTGGCCCTCCCGCCGCAGCGCATCACCGTCAATCTGTCGCCGGCCGATCTGGCCAAGGAAGGCAGCCACTACGACCTGCCGATTGCCCTCGCACTTCTTGCCGCCATGGGTGTGCTCACCCGCGAGTGCCTGGAAGATTTCGTGGTGCTGGGCGAACTGGCGCTGGATGGCACCCTCAGCCGCGTGCCGGGCGTATTGCCGGCGGCGATCGCCGCGGCCTCGTCCGGCCGTGGCCTGATTTGCCCCGCGGTGTGCGGCGGCGAGGCGGCCTGGGGCGGCTTCGAGCCCTCGCCCAGCGACAGCGAACGCCCGCCCGTCGTGGCGGCGCCCTCGCTGCTTGCCTTGCTCAACCATCTGCGTGGCCAGCAGACGCTGCCGGCGCCGGAAGCGTTGATCGCCGACGACCGCGCTGTTTATCCCGACCTTTCGGAGATCAAGGGCCAGGAAAGCGCCAAGCGCGTGCTCGAAGTGGCGGCGGCCGGCGGCCACAACCTGTTGATGATCGGCCCGCCCGGTTCGGGCAAGTCGATGCTGGCGGCGCGCCTACCGGGCCTGCTGCCGCCGCTGGAGCCCGATGAAGCGTTGGAAGCTTCCATGGTGCGTTCGCTGGCGGGTGATCTCACCGAGGGCAAGCTCAGCCGTCGCCGCAATTTCCGCGACCCGCACCATTCGGCGACCCTGCAGGCGCTGATCGGCGGCGGCCAGCGCGTGCGGCCGGGCGAAGTCTCGCTCGCCCACCATGGCGTGTTGTTCCTCGACGAATTGCCGGAGTTCAGCCGCGCGTCCCTGGAGGCGCTGCGCCAGCCGCTTGAATCGGGCCGCGTGACCGTGGCGCGCGCGTCGGCCCACGTGACCTATCCCGCGCGTTTCCAGCTCGTGGCGGCGATGAACCCTTGCCGGTGCGGCCATCTCATGGAGCCGGGCCGTTCCTGTGGCCGCGCCCCGCGCTGCGGCGCCGACTACCAGGGCAAGCTGTCGGGGCCATTGCTCGATCGCATCGATCTTTGCATCGACGTGCCGGCGGTGGGTGCCGCCGACCTTGCCTTGCCGCCGCCGGCCGAAAGCTCGGCCGATGTTGCCGCCCGAGTCGCGGCCGCGCGCGCCGTGCAGCGCCAGCGGCTGGCCGAACTCGATCGCAAGGGCAAGCTTCTGGCGGTCGAGGCCGATCCCGCCGCCGGCCTGCTCTCGGATAGGGTGCGCAACTGGTCCAAGGCGCGCTGCAACGCCGACACCGATGGCGCCCTGCTGGCCGCCATCGCCGAGCCCGATGCCGAGGGCCGCGCCTTGCTCACCAGGGCCGCCGAACGCCTCGGCCTCTCGGCCCGCGCCTGGCACCGCACCTTGCGGGTGGCGCGCACCCTGGCCGATCTCGACGGTGCAGACTCGGTGCGCCGCCTGCATATCGCCGAGGCACTGAGCTACCGTCGCCCGCAGCCGCGCGCGGCCCTCGCGGCGTGAAGGTGGCAGCGTAAGTCGTCAGCCGCGAATCTCGACTCCCGCCCATTCTTCCAAAACCTTGGCGACGAAGGTGAAGTCGGAGTCGCCGCCGAACCGGGCCTTGGTGACGGCGAGCATCTGGCGGACCGCCGCGCCAACGACCATGGGCACGCCCATCGCTTCGGCCTCGTCAACGCAGAGGCGCACGTCCTTGTAGGAGAGGGCGGTGGTGAAGCCGAAATCGAAGGTGCCCGGCAACACCGCACGCGGGAACTTGTCCTGGGTGGCGCTGTTGCGTCCGCTCGAAGCGTTGATGATGTCGATCAGGACCTTTGCATCCAACCCGGCTTTGACGCCCATCGCCATGACCTCGGAGGTGGCAACGAGCGCGGTCGCGGCGAGCAGGTTGTTCGCAAGCTTCGCCGTCTGGGCGAGACCAGGCTTCTCTCCGGTGTGGAACAGCCGGCCGAAAACTTTTAGCACCGGCTCGATCTCCTGCAGGGCAGGTTTTGGACACGACACCATGAGCGCCAGCGTCCCGGCCTTGGCGCCGGTCACGCCGCCGCTCACCGGGGCGTCAACCCAGCCGATCTTGCGCTCGGCGACCTGGGCGGCAACCTCGGTGGCGACGCCTGGCCCGGTGGTCGAGAGATCGATCAGAAGCCGCACCTTCGAGCCGTTGATGATGCCGCCGTTGCCGCCCAGCACGACCTGTCGCACCACGTCGGGCGTCGGCAGGCTGATGAGGACGATCTCGGCCGCCGACGCCACCTCGGCCGGCGAGGCGGCAAGTTCGGCGCCGCGGGCCACCAGTGGCGCGGTTGCCGTTTCGGACAGGTCATAGACGCAGAGGCGATAGCCCGCATCGAGCAGGCGCGAGGCCATCGGTCCGCCCATCCGTCCGACGCCGACGAATCCCAACATCTCACCAACCATGTCTTTTCTCCGCCTGTTCTATCCACGCAGTCTGTCGTTCTCTTGGTATCGCTACCATCGTATAATCTCGCCACGTCGAAAGCGTCAATGAAGAGCAGGGACAAGATGGGCGGCGCAGGATGAGCGGCAAGGCGAAGCGCGACGGCGTCGCGGACATCAAGATGAGCGACATCGCACGCCACGCCGGCGTCTCGCCGATGACGGTGTCGCGCGCGCTGCGCGACCCCGCGTCGGTGTCGGAAAAGATGCGGCGCAAGGTCGATGCCGCGGTGCGCGAGTTCAGTTACCTGCCCAACCGCATTGCCGGCAGCCTGTCCTCCAAGCGCTCGAATGTCGTCGGCCTGATCGTGCCCAGCATCCAGAACTCGCTGTACGCCAACATGATCCAGGCGATCTCCGACGTGCTGCGCGCCAACGGCTTTCACCTGATGATCGCCAACAGCGGACACCGCCTCGACGACGAGGAGGCGCTCGTCTCGGCCCTGCTGGCCCAGCGCGTCTGCGGCCTCGTGCTGCACAACACGACGCACAACAAACGGGTCCGCGACCTTGTCGCCAAGACCGGCGTGCCGGTGATCGAGACCGGCAACCTTCCGGCCGAGCCGCTCGATATGGTGGTGAGCTACTCGAACTTCGAGGCGGCGCGGGCGATGACCGCGCATCTCGGCCGCCTCGGCTACCGCAAGATCGGCTTCGTGACGCTGCCGCTGCGCGACAACGACCGCTCGGAAGAGCGCCGTCGCGGCTACTTCGCCGCGCTGAAGGAACTCGGGTTGCCGGCGGATCCCAGCCTCGTGCTCGAGGCGCCCGGCGGCTTCAGCGAAGGCGCCGATGCGCTGGTGCGGCTGATCCAGACGCATCCCGGTCTCGACGCCGGATTCTTTGCCGGCGACGTGTTGGCCGTGGGTGCGCTGTTCGAGTGCCAGCGCCGCGGCTGGGCGGTTCCCGGCCGCGTCGCCATCGCGAGCTTCGACGACCTCGATCTGCTGCGGCATGCGGTTCCCGCGGTCACGACGCTCCGGATCCCGCGCCACGAGATCGGGCGGCGCAGCGCCGAACTGCTCGTCAACCGCCTGCTGGGCGCGCCGGCGGAGCGCGTCAGGATCGACGTCGGCTTCGAGATCGTCCAGCGCGAGAGCACCTGAAGGAACCACATGCTGAAAGACAAATGCGCCCTCGTCACCGGCTCGACCCAGGGGCTGGGTTACGCCATGGCGGAGCGGCTGGCGGCCGAGAGCTGCCATGTCGTGCTGAACGGGTTCGGCGATCCGGCGGAGATCGAGCGCAAGCGCCGGCATCTCGAGGACAGCCACGGCGTGCGTGTCCTCCATCACGGCGCCGATCTTGGTGTGCCGGGCCAGATCGTTGACCTGGTCGAAACCGCCGAGCGCGCCTTCGGGGCGGTCGACATCGTGATCAACAATGCCGTCGTCCGTCATTTCTCGCCGCTCGAGGATTTCAAGACCGAGGAGTGGGATAGGGCGCTGGCGGTGAACCTCTCGGCCGCTTTTCACACCACCCGGCTCGTGCTGCCCGGCATGCGCCGGCGCGATTTCGGCCGGATCGTCAACATCTCCTCGGTCTATGGCCTGTTCGGCACGGTCAACCGGGTGGACTATGTCACGACCAAGACGGCGCTGGTCGGCTTCACCCGCGCCGTGGCGCTTGAGGTGGCCAGCCAGAACATTACTTGCAATGCCATCTGTCCCGGCGCGTCGCCGACGCCGGCCATCGAGCAGCGGCTGGCGGATTTCATGGCCCGGGAGGGCCTGTCGCGCGACGATGCGGTCCGTTCCTTCATGGCCTCGCGCCAACCGTCGGGCCGCTTCGTGGCGATGGACGGCGTGGCATCGCTTGCCGCCTTCCTGTGCGGCCCGGGCGGCCGCGACATCACCGGCGCGGCCATTCCGATCGACGGTGGCTGGAGCGCCAGCTGACCTGATTCAGGAATTTTTTGGTAGCGATACCAGAAGCGCCGGCCTAATATTTCCCCAACAAAGCAAACCTGGAGGAAGCCCGATGTCCGTCACCCGTCGACAATTTGCCCCGGCCGCGGCGTCGCTCGCAGCCCTCGCCGCCTCTCCTGCGTTCGGTCAGCAGACCAGCGAGAACGTGAAGTGGCGGCTCACCTCGAGCTTCCCCAAGAGCCTCGACACGCTCTATGGCGCTGCCCAGACCATCTGTCGCGTGACCGGCGAGATGACCGACGGTAAATTCGCGCTACAACCCTTCGGCGCCGGCGAGATCGTGCCCGGCCTGCAAGTGCTGGATGCGGTGGCGAACGGCACGGTCGAGTGTGGCCAGACCTACACCGGCTATTACATCGGCAAGAACCCGTCCTTCATCTTCGACGGCTCGGTGCCGTTCGGCTTCACCCCGCGCATGCACAATGCCTGGATGATGTTCGGCGACGGGCAGAAGCTGATGAACGAGGTCTATGACAGCTTCAACGTCGTCGCCCTGCCGTGCGGCCAGACCGGCGGCCAGATGTTCGGCTGGTTCCGCAAGGAGCTCAAGACCCCGGCCGATTTCGTCGGCCTCAAGATGCGCACTGCCGGCTTCGGTGGCAAGGTGATGGCAAAGCTCGGTGCGGTGCCGCAGCAGATCGCCGGCGGCGACATCTACCCGGCGCTGGAACGCGGCACCATTGACGCCTGCGAATGGGTCGGCCCCTACGACGACGAGAAGCTCGGCTTCAACAAGGTCGCCAAATACTACTACACGCCGGGCGTGATGGAACTCGAGGCGGTCAACCAGCTCTTCATCGGCAAGGCGGCCTGGGCGAGCCTGCCACCACGCTACCAGGCGGTTCTGAAATACGCCTGCAACTATGCGATGATGGAGATGCTGGCGTCCTACGACGCCAAGAACGCCGTGGCCATCGCCCGCCTGGTAGCCGCCGGCACGCAACTGTCGGTGCTGAATGAGGAGATCATCAAGGCGTTGCGGGTGGCGCTCGAAGCCGTGCTCGACGAGGAGGCGGCTCAGAACGAACAGTTCAAGAAAGTCCTGGCGAACTGGCGCCAGTTCCGCGCTAGCCAGCACCGCTGGTTCTCGATCGCCGATACGCGCGCCGAGAACGCCGTCTATCGAAGCGACAGGACATAGTCGGCTCGGCATGCGGCGGCGCCCGGCGGGCGCCCCGCACCTGTCTCAGAGGTGTCGTTTCTCCGCCGGTTCGTCGAACCAGTTGTCGTGCAGGCCGTCCATGTACCTCACGGGGGCGGCCACGAGATCCTTCGGATCGAGATCGTCAAGGCAGGCAAGGTTGATCGACACGAAGGCACCGCCGATCTGTTCGACGTAGCCGTCGCCGAAGCAGGCCACGCCGCAGGTCTTGCAGAACCGGTGATGGCCGCTCTTGGTCGCGAATTGATAGTCCGACAGATTGTCCTTGCCGGAGAGCAGGCGGAAGGCCTCCGGCTTGATCGAGGCACCCCACAGGCGGCGCTTCCAGCAGATCGAGCAGTTGCACTTTCCCGTGCCGGCGCTGAGGTCGATATCGGCCTCGTAGCGGACGGCGCCGCAATGGCAGCTTCCCTTGTAGGTCTTGGTCATCGAGCGACCTTCGGAGGTTAAGTGGTTCTCATGGATCGATGAGCACGCCCGGATTCATCATGCCCTTGGGGTCCAGCTCGCGTTTGGCACCGCGCAGCGCCCGGGCGAACAGCTCGGGTCGCTGCTTGTCGTAGAACGGCCGGTGGAAGCGGCCGACGGCGTGATGGTGCGTGGTCGTGCCGCCATGCTCCACCGTCGCGGCGGTGCAGGTCGACAGCACCTCCATGAACTGGTCCAACGCCTTTGCCTTGTCGAGGATGCCACCGAACGTGAAATAGCAGCATGGCCCATCGGGATAGACGTGGGTAAAGCGGCAGGTGACCGTGCCCTCGCGGCCGGTCACGCGCTTGATCGTGTCCTGGGCGATTTTCGTGATCTTCTGATGGAAGTCGCGGAAGCGCTCCCAGGTCATCGACGTCTCGAAGGTCGAGCTGAGAATCCCGCGCGCCACGGCATGCTCGCTGTAGTGCGGGGCGCGGATGAACTTGTTGCGCCAGGCGCCGGCGGCGCCGGAGCGATGCGCTTTCTCGTCGTCGCTCCCCGAGGGATCGGCGACGCCGCCATGGTCGCGGCAGATTTCCAGCGCGCGCGCCATCCAGGCGTCGAGTGGATGGTCGGCCGATTCGAAGGCCAGCACCAGCACCGCCTCCTCGTTGCTCCACGGGATGCCGGGCAACGCCTCACGTGCCTCGAGCAGGCGGCAGTTGGCGGGATAGAGGCCGGCCTGGGTGATCTCGCGCACCGCGTCGGCGCCGGTGAAGAAGTCCTTGAAGCGTACGCTGGCCGAGGCCCGGAACGTCGGCTTCTTGCGCAGCCGTACCCAGGCCTCGGTGATGATGCCTAAAATGCCTTCGGAGCCGAGAAACATCCGGTCCGGGCTGGGGCCGGCGCCGGAGCCGGGCAGGCGGCGCGTCTCCAAGGTGCCGACGGGCGTCACGACCCGCGTGCTCTCCACGAAATCGTCGATGTGGGTGTAGAGCGTGGCGTAGTGGCCGCCCGAGCGCGTGGCGATCCAGCCGCCCAGCGTCGAGCAGCGATAGGCCTGCATGTAGTGGCGCATGGTGAAAGGCGTGGCGCGCAGCGCATCCTCGATGGCGGGCCCATAGATGCCGCCCTGGATACGCGCGGCGTGGCTCACCGCGTCGACCTCCAGGATCTTGTCCATGTGGCGCAGGGAGATGGTCACGACCTTGTCGAAGCTGGCCGCGGGCTCGATGCCCTTCACCACCGACGAGCCGCCGCCGTAGGGGATCGCCTTGGCGCCGATCCGGTCGCACCAGTCGAGGACCGCAACGACGTCCTGCTCGGTCTCCGGGAAGGCCACCGCGTCGGGCGGGTTGGGCACCGAGCGCATGAACATGCGCATGGCATCGAACCCCGCCTTGCCGTAGCTGTGCTCCAGCCGCGTCAGGTGATCGGTGCGCACCATCGCCTGCAGCGCCGCCGGCACGTCTACACGCGGCTTTCGCAACGTGATTTCTTCGGGCTTGGGCGGCGACGTCACGTCGAAGCCGGAGAGGCCGTAGCGCTGGGCGATCTCGGCCTCCCAGGGCTTGATCTCCTCGGGCGAGAGGTCCTCGTCGGCATAGCCCCAGGCATAGAATTTCTTCTGCCGCCGCATGGTTCCCTCCGGTTTGTTCTTCTGTTCGTTCAGGCGGCGAACGCCGCCGGCCTGTGGCTGCCCTTGATCTGGGTGCGGTGCATGACGCGCCGCGCCTCACCGTCGAACGGATCGCGGCGATGCATGGTCGAGCGGTTGTCCCACATCACGAGGTCGCCCAGCTTCCAGACGTGCTCGTAGACGAACTGCGGCTGCGTGACGTGCGCCCACAGCGCCTCGAGCACCGCGTCGGACTCCGCCCGCGTATAACCCTCGACGTAGGAATTGCGCCGGCGGCCGAGATAAAGCGTGGCGCGGCCGTTGGCCGGATGGCGCAGGATCGCCGGATGCCAGGCGCCGGGGGCGGCCATCGGATCGTCGGTCGGCGTCACGCCCTTGCGCAGATAGCCGCCGGAATTGTAGGTGCCGTCGTGCTTCACCCGCCGGCCTTCGATCTTCCGGCGCAGTTCGGCCGGCAGCGCATCGCAGGCCGCCTGCATGCCGCAGAACCAGGTGTTGCCGCCACTGGGCGGGATTTCGAGCGAATAGAGCATCGAGGCATCGGGCGGCGTGTCGAGATAGCTCATGTCGGTGTGCCACACGGCCTCGCCGGCGCCGAGCGCGCCGATCGGGTCGCCCTTCGCGTCGAGCACGTTGGAGACGACGTAGATGTCGGGATAGCCCGGCGGGCTGATGCGGCCACGCTCCTGGTTGGGCGGTGGGTCGAGTTCGCCGAAGCGGCGGCTGAAGGCCAGCAGGTCGTCGTCGCCGAGCGTCTGGCCGCGCAGCAGGATCATCGAATGATCATGCCAGGCGCGCTC
>JAUXST010000286.1 GCA_030679805.1 Reyranella sp.
CAAGAACTCTTCCAGTAAGGGATAGGTAAGCTAGCGGGCTCCCAATGCTGCGGAGGACTACTTAACGTGGGAGACACGGTTGTTACGTCACCGAGTTTCTTGATGACTCGGGCAACACTGTCTGTTCCGGCCACATCACCAACGACGACATGGTATGCTGGAGCGTGGGTATTGGCATATAGGCGAACTAGCGCCACGAGTATCAACCGAGCTGGATTGCCGAGCACCGCAGTGGAAAGAGAGTAGCCATTTTCAGGCTCCGGTCGCTGCTCGTCGAGCGTGCCTCCCACCACGTACGAGGCGTTGGTCTTTTCGCCCGTGATATATGGAAGGCAAATAGCGCTGAAGTCGTCCAAATCAAGCATGGTCAGCATATGGCAGTAGCCAATCTTCGCCAAAAGCTTGGCAAAGGCATCAGGTACATGCCGAAACTTCAGCACGAGCTTGCCGGGATGTTTCTCCAAAAACTTCCGCCGCCGCTCATCGTCGTCGATAACGACCATCTGCCATAGACCGGACAAATCTACATTTTCTGGCATCCCTTGCAGCAGCCCCGCCTTCCCCATTTTGTAGAACACAAGTCCTGCGGGGTATTCGTGTGCCGGCACAGTCAACTTCTTCTGCCGATCATTTGGATCGGCAATAACGATATGCTTCGCTCGTTCGCGTTTGCGCCTAGTCGGCCCGTTAAAAGCCGTCCGTGCGTCACCCCACAAGTCACGCGCAACTCGTTGTTCAAACTTTTTGGTCAAGTCAGCACACGGGAGGCAGCTTGCCTCCCGAATGACATGCGATCCACCAAGCGAATAAGGAACAACGTGTTCGTCGGTCAGCCGGACGCCTTTTGCCCGACAATAAATGCAAG
This sequence comes from Reyranella sp., assembly GCA_030679805.1. GTDB lineage: Bacteria > Pseudomonadota > Alphaproteobacteria > Reyranellales > Reyranellaceae > Reyranella. The sequence continues at coordinate 866 of JAUXST010000286.1, forward strand.
CGCCTTTGGAGGCGAAGTAGGCTGGCCCACGAGGCATAGGCAACTATATCCCGCCAACGCAAGCGGGTTGAGCAAATCTGACGAAATCATTCCCATTCGTATAAGGCCATAAAACTCAGGCTATAATCGTTCCCGCTATGCCCGAATTGACCTCCTCCCGGCGTCAACTGCGCCTCGGCGTCTTCGTGCAGACGCCCGGCCATCACGTGGGCGGCTGGCGGCACCCCGACGCCACGGTCGAGGACTGGCCGAATCTCGCGCTGATGCAGCACATCGCCGCCACCGCCGAGCAGGCCAAGTTCGACATGTTCTTCCTGGGCGACGGCTTCGCCACGGGCTACAGCGAACATCCCTCGACCATCGGCAAGTTCGAGCCGCTGACGCTCCTCTCCGCCCTCGCCATGGGCACTTCGCGGATCGGGCTGGCCGCGACGGGCTCGACGACCTACGCCGAGCCCTATCACGTGGCCCGCGGCTTCGCCTCGCTGGACCACCTGAGCGGCGGACGCGCGGCATGGAACGTGGTGACGACGGCCTACGACAAATCGGCCGCGGTGTTCGGCCGCCAGCATCCGCCGCACGCCGAGCGCTATGCGATGGCCGAGGAGTTCGTCGAGGCCTGCCGCGCGCTGTGGGACAGCTGGGACGATGGCGCCTTCACCCCCGACAAGGCGGCGGGCCGTTTCGTGCGGCCGGGCAGCCTCCACGTGCCGGATTTTCGCGGCAAGTACTTCACCGTGCAGGGCGCGCTCAACGTGCCGCGCTCGCCGCAGGGCCATCCGGTGCTGATCCAGGCCGGCTCCTCCGGCCCCGGCCAGGCGCTGGCGGCGCGCATCGCCGACGTTGTGTTCACGGCCCAGAACGATCTCGCCGAGGCGCAGGCCTTTTATGGGGCCGTGAAGGTGCAACTGGTCGGATACGGCCGGACGGCGGACGCTGCGCGGATCATGCCCGGCGTCATGCCCGTGGTGGGACGGACCGAGCGTGAGGCGCTGGAGATCTTCGCCGAACTCAATCGCAGCATCGACACGGCCCAGGCCTTCACCGTGCTGTCGGAGCGGCTCGGCTCGGACATGTCGGTCCATCCGCTCGACAAACCGGTGCCGGACCTGCCGGAAACCGAGAACCTCAAGAGCCGCGCCGCGCTCCTGCTGAAAATGGCCCGGCGCGAGAACCTCACCCTGCGGCAACTGTACTATCGCGTCGCGGCGGCGCGCGGCCACCTGCTGCTGATCGGCACGCCCGTGATGATCGCCGACACGCTGGAGGCCTGGTTCCGCGCCGGCGCCGCCGACGGCTTCAACGTGATGCCGCCGTTCTTCCCCAGGCAGTTCGACGAGTTCGTTGCCGGTGTGGTGCCGCTCCTGCAGGAGCGTGGCCTGTTCCGCGCCGACTACGCAGGCACGACCTTGCGCGAACATCTCGGGCTGGAACGGCCGGCTGACCGCCGCACGTCTTGAGGCCGGCAAGCGTGCCTTTTAGAATTTCGATAGGTCCATTTCAGGGTCATATTTCTTGCTCTCGATGTCCTTGGTGATGGCCTGACCGCAAGTCACGTCGCCATTCCTGGCGTTGAAGGTCAATGTCGGCGGGCCATAGAGCTGCCATCCGCGATTTAGTGCCTCCGTCACGCGATGGCAGAATGCAGCATCGTCCTTGCCGGTGAGGAATCGATAGACTTTCATTGCGCCTTCTCCAATCGTGCGTGTGGACGTTGTAGCGCCGCAGGGCGAACAAGGTCGAGCATCGGCACGCCGGATTGCGGAGGCGCGGATGGAAGGCACCAAGGTCAAGATCGGCATCCTGGGCGCAGGCACGATGGGCGCCATGCACGCCGCGGCCTACGCCGATGTCCCAGAAGCAGAGGTCGTCGGCATATTCTCCCGCGACCCGGCGCGCGCACGTTCGGTCGCCGCTCTTTGTGGCGCCGTGCCCTTCACCGATGCCACTGCGTTGATCCGGCATGCCGGGGTCGACGCCATCGATGTCTGCCTGCCGAGCGCACTCCACCGCAGTTTCGTGATTCCCGCGCTCGAGCAGGGCAAGCACGTGTTCTGCGAGAGCCCGCTGGCGCTCCGCCTCGACGAGGCGCGGCAGATGCGCGACGCGGCCCGCCGCACCGGCCGGCTGCTGCAGGTCGGATTGCTCATGCGCTCGGTCACCGCCTACGCCCATGTCCGGGACGCGGTCTCGTCGGGCGAGCACGGCCGCCTGCTCAGCCTCGCGACCTGGCGGCTGGGCTCCTACCTCCGGCCCGGCGCGCCCGACCGCAAGGCGCACTACGGCGATCCCTCGACCGAGCTGATGACGTTCGATTTCGACGCGGCGCTGTGGCTGATGGGGCAGCCGGCGCGCTTGTCGGCCAGCGCAGTGCGCATGGGGAACGGAGCGCCGGGCGAGATCTCCGCGCTGCTCTCCTGGGACGACGGCCGCCATGCCACGATCGCGGCCAGCGGATTGATGCCGACGGGCTTCCC
>JAUXST010000294.1 GCA_030679805.1 Reyranella sp.
CCGCGGCTTCTTCCGCCGCGCCATCGTGAGCGGCGGCCTGACGCCGGGCGACACGCGCAGCGAATGCCAGGTGATCAAGCAGGCGATGGTGGCGGGCGGGGTGCCGGCCGCGCTGATCCTCGAGGAGCACCGCGCCACCAACACCGGCGAGAACGTGATCTTTTCGCTGCCGGTGCTCGACGCGGCGCTCGATCGGCAGTCCATCAAAAGCGTCATCTGTCTCGGCAAGATCTGCACGGCACGGCGCTATCCGATGACGCTGCATCGCCACTGGCCCGAGGTCGAGAAGATGCTGCTGACGATCAATCCCTACGGTGCACCGGTCGAGCGCTGGTACACCGACGCGCTGTTTCGCGAACGCGTCCTGCTGGAATGGCGCAAGATCGAACCCTACAAGGCCCGGGGCTACATCGCCGACTGGCCGTGACGGCGATCAATCCTCGTACCGGTACTTGAAGTCGCAGTGGCTGGCGCCGTCCATGATGGTCTGGCTGCGCTCGAGTTTCAGTTTGGGGTCGTAGCCTTCGCAGAAGGCGCCGTCGCGGTTGCACGACAGCAGGGCGCCGATCTCGCCCAGGCCCATCGCCTTGTAGGTCTCGGCGTACTGGCAGCGCACGACGTTGAAGGTGAAGGTGGTGTCGGTCTGCTCCTTGACCTCGATCTCGAGCGCGCCGCCCTTGGTCCAGAGCGGCATCACGTCCTGGAAGGCTTTCAGCGACGTGCCACCGGGGGCCGCCGCCGCGAACTGGCGGGCCTGCTCGATGGCCGAGCGCCGCACCGATTCGGCCACGGTCGTCTTCGCCACCTCCACGCCGTGGCTCGCCTTCAGGGTCTCGTAGACCTCTTTCAATATTTCGGCCTCGATCCTGCGCTTTTCCAGCATCGACAGGCCTTCGGGGTGTGGTGCTTGGGTCACGGTGGCCTCCAAATTCGGGACCGGGCCAGCCTAGCCCGTCCCCGGCATCTTGACATCGGGGAGCGGCGATGAAATATCGGCCCCGATGATCACGTTCGCCCTCCTCCGGTCGCGACGCCGCCGCTTTGAAAAGCGGTGCGAGATCGCGCGCGCGTAACAAACGCGCCGTATCGTGAAGCCGCTGGAGAGGATCAGGCGGCTTCCCATTTTCCTTCTTCTCCAGTCGGCCAATTCCCCCCAAGGGAACCATTCAAGGCCCTGAATCCGAGAGAGAAGACCATGACCACGAACAAGACCAAAGTTTTCATCGACGGCCAGCACGGCACCACCGGGCTGAAAATCCATGAGCGGCTGAAGGACCGGCCCGACATCGAGTTGCTCGAGCTGCCGATGGCCGACCGCAAGGATCTGGCCAAGCGGGTCGAGATCGCCAAGGCGGCCGACATTGCCGTGCTCTGCCTGCCCGATGCGGCGGTGAAGGAGCTGATGGCAGCGCTCGGCGACGCCGACGTCTGCGTCATCGACGCCAGCACCGCCCACCGCGTGGCCGACGGCTGGACCTACGGTTTCCCCGAACTCAGCAAGGCGCACCGGGCAGCCCTCCTCGCCTCCAAGCGCATCAGCAATCCCGGCTGCTATCCGACCGGTGCCATCGCGCTGCTGCGGCCACTGATCGACGCCGGCATCGTGCGGGCCGACGCGACGCCCGCCGTGTTCGGCGTCTCGGGCTACACCGGCGGCGGCAAGGAGCTGATCGCCGTGCACGAGGGCGTGGCCCCGGTCGAGCCGTTCGGCCTCTACGGCATGGAACTCACGCACAAGCACGTGCCGGAGATGAAGAAGTATTCCGGCCTGAAGCACACGCCGCTGTTCGTGCCGTCGGTCGGCCACTACGCCCAGGGCATGCTGATCATGCTGCCGATCACGCGCGACATCATGGGCAAGCAGGCCAACGCCGCCGACGTGCAGAAGACGCTGGCCGACTACTATGCCGGCGAAAAGTTCGTGACCGTGCGGCCGCTTGCCGACCGGAGCTGGCTGGAGCGCGACCGGTTCCTGCGGGCCGACCGGCTGATCGACACCAACTCGATGGAGCTGGCGGTCTACGGCAACGACGCCGACGGCAACATCCTGGCCGTGGCCTCGCTCGACAACCTCGGCAAGGGCGCCTCGGGTGCCGCGGTCCAGGTGATCAACCTCAAGACCGGCGTCGACGAGGCGACGGGACTCGCCGTCGCCTGAGGGCCCTCACCTAAGGAGCAGGGCCATGGACGAGACGCCGGTGCTGCGGCAGGCCGGGCCGGCCGATGCTGCCTCCGTTCGCGCGCTGACGCGGGCAGCCTACGCCAAGTGGGTGCCCGTGATCGGCCGCGAGCCCAAGCCCATGGGCGCGGACTACGAGGCCGCGGTCCGCCATCACCGCGTCGATCTCGCCGAAATCGGCGGCGAACTGGCCGCGCTGATCGAGACCATCGCGAAGCCGGATCATCTCCTGATCGAGAACGTGGCCGTGGCACCCGCCTGGCAAGGCCTCGGCCTCGGCCGCCTGCTCCTGCGCCACGCCGAAGAATTGGCGGTGCGACTGGGCCATGGCGAAATCCGCCTCTACACAAACAAGCGCTTCGAGGCGAACGTGCAACTCTATCTCGGGGTCGGCTACCGGATCGACCGCGAGGAGCAATCCGCACTCGGCGTCACGGTCTATATGAGCAAGACGCTCGCCAGCGGTCAGGAAGACAAATGCTGAGCTACCCTCTCTTCACCGCCGCGGTGCGAACTTTTTGGCGAGCGTACGTCTTGATGCGGCTCCTTTGTCATCCTGAGCGAAGCGAAGGATCTGACGCTGAACCCAACGGTGTTCTCTGGGGCAGACGCGAGGTCCTTCGCTGCGCTCAGGACGACCCGTTTCTCATGCCCATTTGGACCGCGGGCGTCTCGCCCGCATCATGATCAGAGCGGGCGGAGGCCCGCGGTTCAGAAGACGATGAGAAGAGTGCCGGTTCCAGAGGTGGGTGGGGCTCACCATCGCCTGGCGGTCGAAGTCTTCTTCCAAGCCATTGTAATCGGGCGCTGGGTCACCACGTCTTTTTACAGGAGAGACGCCGAACGATCCCGCGACCTTCGACTCGAAGGTCCCCCGTCGTCACATCAGGGTATCGACCGCGCCGGCAGGGCGGCGGGCCCGATGGATCTCTCCAAGTATCTGCAGCGCCCAGCTCCTCGGATTTGGAAGCGTTGATGTCGATCGCGGCCGTGGCCTGACGCAGTTCCTGCGGCACCCGCACCGGATGGACCAGCCCGGTATTTCACTCAAATAGCTGCACTTGTTGCGCGAGATCGGAATACGACATGTCCATTGCCCAGACGATGACCGGCGACTTCCACGCCGACCTCAAGACTCTCCTGCCGCGCCTGCGCATCTATGCCCTGTCGCTGACCCGCGACCGCGACCGCGCCGACGACCTGGTCCAGGAAACCGTCGTCAAGTCGCTGGCCGGCCGGCATTCCTTCCGCCCGGGCACGAACTTCGCCGCTTGGCTGTTTCGCATCCAACGCAACGAATTCATCTCCGGCCTGCGCCGCCAGCGGCCGACCGTGCCGCTCGACGACGCGATCGCGAACAAGCTGTCGCACGCGCCCGCCCAGGAGAGCGGCCTGATCATGCGCGAGTTCACATCGGCCTTTCGCCATCTGGCGGGCTGTCAGCGCGAAGCTTTGCTCCTCGCGGTGCTCGAAGGATGGTCCTATCAACAGATCGCCGAGCTTTCCGGCGTGTCGGTCGGCACCGTGAAGAGCCGCGTCTCGCGCGGCCGGGCCACCCTGAGGCACCTCCTGATCGGTGACGAGTCGGCCGAGCACGACACGATACACGACACGGCCGTCGATGATGCCGACACGCGTGCGATCGGCGGTTTCGCGGTCGCTTCTGCAATGGTGGCCTGACGGCCCGAGGGCCGGCCGGATCGGGCGTCTTGAGCGAAATGGTTCGGGTGCTTGCCCTATTTCTTTTCGCCGCAGGCAACGTTCGGGCCTCCACTGCGTTCTAGGAGGAGGTCCCGAACGTCCGGGATTTGAGACGGCTTGGCGCCTGAGGCTCGCGGACCACACCAGGTCTGCATTTCCGAAGGCGCCCGCCGTTCCATAACGTCCCTGGAGGCTTTCATGTCGGCAATCAAACTCGCGGCAACCTTTGCGATCCTTCTCTCCGTCGCGGCCTGTGGCGATACTTGGGGCCAGCGCGCGGTCACCGGCGGCGCCATCGGTGCCGGCTCGGGTGCGATCGTGGGCGGCGCTACGGGCGTGGGCGTGCTGCCGGGTGCCCTGATCGGCGGCGCGGTGGGCGCGGGCGTCGGTGCGGCGACCACGCCGGAGCGCTGAGCCACCGACCTCCGCGATTGTTGACCTCTGCGCCTGTTGATCTCCAAGACCGTCATCAAATCGCAACGTCCCTCGGCCAACGAGGGACATGATCTTCGACATATCGACGCTGGGCGATCAGGCCCTGCGTCTCGCCCTCGCCCTGCTGATGGGCTCCGCCATCGGCATCGAGCGGCAATGGCACCAGAAGATGGCTGGGCTGCGCACCAACGCCCTTGTGGCTCTGGGCGCAGCGGGATTCATCGTCTTCTCCAATCTCGTCGGGCAGGGCGATCCGACCCGCATTGCCGCCCAGGTGGTGAGCGGCATCGGCTTCCTCGGCGCCGGTGTCATCCTGCGCGAGGGGATCAACGTCCACGGCCTCAATACGGCGGCGACGCTATGGTGCTCGGCCATGGTCGGCATGCTGGCGGGCGCCGGTTATGCCGCGCCCAGCATGCTCGCGGCGGCCTTCGTGATCGGCACCAACCTCGTGCTGCGCCCGCTGGTACGGGCGGTGAACAACCGCCTGCTCACGGCGTCGACGGGCGAGACTCACTACACCGTCGAGATCTCCTGCCGCGGCGCCGAAGAGGCGCGCATGCGTTCGCTGCTGCTGCAGGCGCTCTCCCAGGCGGGCCTTGGATTGCGCCGTCTCGACAGCGAGGACATTCCCGATACCACCAAGGTGACGGTGACGGCGCAGGCCGTCGCCGCGCGGCAAAACGATTCGGCGCTGGAGCAGATCGTGGGCCGCCTCAGCCTCGAGCCCGACGTCTCGGCCGCGACGTGGCAGATCGACCGGGCGATCCCGGAGGCGTGAGCCGAGAACGGAGTTCGATTCTGGTCTTTTGGACCGCGCGCGTCCCGTGCGCTCATGAGTCCGAGCGCGCGGGACGCGCGGTCCGGAAGAGAGCGATGCACGCAGGGTGCCCTAAGCCGGCGCGAAGATGTCGCCGTGCGCGGCGCGCTTGCCGGGTGCCGCCGCTGCTTGCTTCGGTCCGGCATAGGCCGCGTCGCGCTGCAGGGTCGGCAGCACTTGGTCAGCGAACAGGCGCGCATTCCGCTCGGCCTCGTGGTGCGGCAGGTTGCCGAAGGCGAATTCGGCCACCAGGTGCTCCAGCCCGGTGACCTTCTGCAGCTCGCCGATCTGCTGCAGGCAGTCGTCGGGCGTGCCCACGATCTGGATCGAGACGTAGAAGTCCGTCGCCTTCTTGAGGTTTTCCGGATCCTTCAGCTTGGCGTAGGTCTTGGCCGTCTTGCCGTAGGCTTCGTAGCCTTTGACGTTGGCGAGATGGCCGTCGGAGAAGTGGTAGTGGTCGTCGATCGACTGCCATTTGCGGCCGAGATAGCGCATGGCCCGCTCCCTGGCCTCGTCGCGGCTCTCGGCGCAGGAGACGTTGGTCAGGATGATCGGCGCCCGGGGCGCGAATCCCGCCGCCTGCGACATGGCGTGGAACTTGTCGATGTCCTCGCGGCACTTGCTCCACTCGTTCTGCATGATCAGCAGCATGCCGAAGCCCAGCTTGGCGATCACCTCGGCCGATTCGGGGCTGACCGAGCTCGCATAGAAGCGTCGTTCCGGATTCGAGATCGCGCGCGGCCGGATCGAAGTGCGCGGGATCTTGAAGAACTCGCCCTGATGCTCGAACGTCTCGTTGGCCAGCGCTTTCACGATCACCTGGGCGGCTTCGGCGAAGCGCGGCCGGGCCTCGCCCATCGGGATACCGAAGCCCTCGTACTCGGCCGAGGCGGCGCCGCGGCCGAAGCCGAACAGGCAGCGTCCGCCGCACATGATGTCGAGCAGCGCGATCTGCTCGGCGACGCGGATCGGGTCGTGCCACGGCAGCACGATCACCGCCGTGCCGAGTTCGATGCGCTTGGTGCGGCCGGCGAAGTAGGCCAGGAGCTGGGTCGGCGCCGGCGACATGGCATAGCCAGTGAAATGGTGTTCCAGCCCCCACAGCGAATCGAAGCCCAGCGGTTCGGCGAGGTCCCCCAGCGCCAGGTGCTCGTGGACCACTGCGACGTCGGGACGGCCGGGCTCATGCAGCATGTTCAGGGCAATGCCGACTTTCATGGCGTTCCTCCGGTTTGTTGTTGGGGGAATTGTCTGCCCGTCCGGCGCCGGCCGACAAGGGCCAAGGCGATGCGCCCACCGCACGGCGGATTTGCGCAGCCGAATCCGCCACGAGGGGCGCCCGGTTAGCCGGTCTCTTTTGCCAGGGCCCGGCTGATCTTCGCAAGCAGGCGATCGAAATCGACCGGCTTGGTGTCGAAATCGTCGGCACCTGCCGCCAGCGCCTTCTCGCGGTCGCCCGCCATGGCGTGCGCGGTGAGCGCGATGACCGGAATGCTGCACATTGCAGGATCGGCCTTGAGCCGGCGTGTCGCCTCCCAGCCGTCTATCACCGGCAGGTTGAGATCCATGAGGATCAGGTCGGGCTTCTCGGCGGCGGCCTTGGCGATGCCCTCAGCACCATCGCCCGCCGAGATGATCTCGTAGCCGCCGACCGCCTCGAAGCGAAGGCTCAGCATATAGAGATTGTCGTCGTTGTCCTCGATGTAGAGAATCTTCGGCACAGTCAGGTGTCCTGTTTCGTCTTGGTTTTGATCTCGCCCACGAGCGAGCCGATGCGTGCCATGAGTTCGGAATGTGTCGACGCGCTCTTGGAGACGATGTGCTCGACGCCGCGATTGAGCCGCTGACGGTCCTCGGTACTGAGGTCCAGCGCGGTGACCACCACCACCGGAATGTCTCGCCATGCCGGATTTGCCTGCAGCGCCGCGACGACCTCGAAGCCGTCCATTTCGGGCATCATGAGGTCGAGCAGTATGACGTCGGGCACTTGGCTCGCCAGAGCATCGAGCGCCAGTCGTCCGTTGGCTGCTTCCATCACCACCCAGCCCTGGGCGTCGAGGATCTCGCGCACGCGCTGGCGTTGTTCGTCGTCGTCCTCGGCGATGAGCACGGTGGTTGGCCGCGCGGACGCACGGAAGGCGGAGAGGACATCCAGCAACTTGGTGCGGGCGATCGGCTTGGTTAGGTAGCCGGCAGCGCCGAGCGCGACGCCGCGGCGCGCTTCGTCGATGATCGTGACGATGACGACCGGGATGTCGGAGAGTTCAGGGTCGCCCTTCAGCGCGGCAATCACCGTCCAGCCGTCTATGTCGGGCAACGTGATGTCGAGCGTGATCGCCACGGGGTGGAGTTCGCGTGCCCGCTTCAGCCCTTCGATACCGGAACTCGCCGTTTCGACGGCGAAGCCCTGCTCGAGAAGATAGGTTGTCATGAGTTCGCGCGCCGTCACGTCGTCGTCAATGACCAGCACGACGCCGCGCGAGGCCTGCCGTGCCGCTTCCGGCGCCGAAGCCGTGGAACGCACCGGCTGGACGGTCTTGGCCGGAGCGGCCGCACCGCCGTTGGCAGGGAGACGAACCGTGAAGGTCGAGCCCTTGCCCGGGGTGCTGGTGACGGCGACGTCGCCGCCCATCAGCTGGCAGAGCCTGCGCGTGATCGCGAGGCCCAGCCCGGTGCCGCCGAATTGCCGCGTCGTCGAGGCATCCGCCTGCATGAATTCCTGGAACAGGCGGCCGAGCTGCTCCTCGGTCATGCCGATGCCGCTGTCGGAAACGGCGAACTCGACCCACTGGCCGGCGGCGTCCTGCACGCGTGCGACTTTCAGGACGACCTTGCCCGCCTTGGTGAACTTGCAGGCGTTGCTCAGCAGGTTGAGCAGGATCTGGCGCAGCCGCATGCTGTCAGTCCTGATTACGCCGATCTCTTCGGTGCATTCGAGCACCAGCTCGTTCTTGTTGGTCTCAGCGAGTGGCTTGGCCAGCCCGAGCACTTCCTCCAGCACCGGCTGGATGGTCACCCTTTCAAGAGTGAGATCGAGCTTGCCAGCCTCGATCTTCGAAAGATCGAGGATGCTGTTGATCAGGTTCAGTAGATGCCGGCCGGCGCGCAACACCCGGCGTAGTGGTTCGACCGCCTTTTCGGTGCCGAAGCGCGCGGCGTTCTCCGACATCAGCTCGGTGAGGCCGATGATGGCGTTCAGGGGCGTGCGCAGCTCGTGGCTCATATTTGCGAGGAAACTCGACTTGGTGCGGCTCGCTTCCATCGCCTGGTCGCGTGCCACCTGGAGTTCTGTCACCGTCTCGGCGAGTTCGCTGCTTCGCGCCGCCAGCACCGCGTTGGCGCCCTCGAGTTCGAGGTTCATGTCGCCGATCGTCGACGTGAGACGTTGTTGCAGGACGATGAAGCTGACGCCAAGCACCGCTATGAAGACGAAATAGCTCAGCAAGTATTTGAAGGCCAGGATGTTGGATGCCATCGATGCACTGACGATGACTTCCTGGATGCCGCGGACATCACCCACCTTCCAATCGCGTTTCGGACTGTCAGGATGCGCACTGTGGCATTTCACGCAACCTGCCGCCATGATCACCGGCGTGATCACGCGAACACGGCCGTCGAATCCCGACCAGGAGACGTCGCTCAATGTCTGATGGGGATTCTCGCGCAGTGACGCCAGCGCCTCGCGTTCGAACGCGTCGAGTTCGTGGGGAGCGCGGCCCTTGAAGGGAAAATCCGAGATGAAACGGTAGGTGATATTGGATTGCTGCTCGCCGATCACTTTGCCGAGCTCCAGCGAGAGCGTGGCTGGGATGGGAATGGCGCCGGGAACGCTCTTGTAGTTGTGCACCACCGCGCTGGGTCCCGGCATGGCCAGCACATGGCCGACCACGTTGGTCGCGTAGTATGTACGGACGCTGGTAATGACCGAGTTCAAGTCCTTCGCTTGCAGGCGCAGTGCGGTTTCGGAAAGATTGCGCAGATCGAGCCAGACGGCCGCCGGCAAACCGGCCAAAAGGACAAGCACGAGGACGATTGTGACCCAGCCGCGCGACCGCGCGTGTAGTGAAGGAGTGATTGCCATTTCCCCGGCCGTCTCCGATCCTGTTTCGGCCGATTGCTAGCCCCTAAGCGCCACGCATTCGACGATTTCAATTTTTTGCTTGCCCTTGAGATCGACGAGGCCAAGCGAGCGTCCATCCGCCTGGTCGCGCAGATGCATCCAGGCCCGCCCGCTCAGGCAGACGCTGCCGGGCCGCGCGGCGCCCTCTATCCGGGCGGCGGTATTCACCGTGTCGCCCCAGACGTCGAACTGGAATTGCGACTTGCCCATGATCCCGGCCGCCACCGGCCCGTGGTCGATGCCGATCCGGATGCCTTCGCCCGAACCGAAGGATTGGCCGGCGGCCGCCATCTCGAGGCCGCAAGCGACGGCCGAGCGCACCGGATAGTCGTGGGGCGACAGCAGCCCGGAAGTCGCCATGAAGGCATCGCCGATGGTCTTGATTTTTTCCAGACCGTGCTTCCGGGTAATCTCCTCGAAACGCTCGACCAGGGCTTCGAGTTCGCTGAATACGGTTTCTGGAGGGTGCTTCTCGGAGTAGGCGGTGAAGCCCACAACATCACAGAACAGGACGGTGACGTCGTCGTAAAGTCGCGGCGGGAGTTTGGCGCTGCGCTTCAGCGCCCGCACGATATCCCTGGGCAGCACCGTCGCGAGGATGCCGTCGGCGCGGCGCTTCTCGTTCTCCAGGTTGCGGTGATAAGTGGCCTCCTGGGCCCTGAAGCGGGCCTGCTCGACGCACTTGTCGACTCGCGCTTTCAGCAGGACCGGGTTGAACGGCTTGGTCAGATAGTCGGTGGCGCCGAGTTCGACGCACCGGACTACGCTCGCGATATCGTCGATCGCCGAGATCACGAGGACCGGGATGTGGCGCAGTGCGACGTCGGCCTTCATCGCCTCGAGGACGCCGTAGCCGTCGAGTTCCGGCATCATGATGTCGAGGAGAAGGAGATCGATCGGCTGGGCGCGCATCCTGTCGAGCGCTTCCCGCCCGTTTTCCGCCATAACGATGTTGGAATATCCGCAGGCCTCGAGCCGCATGGAAAGTGTGAAGCGATTGTCCTCGTTGTCGTCCACTAGGAGGATCGCAGGGTGCATTCGAGCCTCGACGGGCAGCTCGGGACTCTCGGCGAGTCCCCAGCGCGCTATTCACATTTAATATATAGCTAGATTCCCCAGTGCTGTCACGGCAACGACCTGCTTCAACGACAAGGTCTATTTCAGAGAACGACGGGCTGAATCGATCGCCAAGGGCCGGGATTGTGGGCACGTATTTTTCCACAAAGCGTTACATACAGGTGTCGACAAATCGGCTGTCAGCCGAGCGCTCCGACTGTCCGCAGAAAGTGAAAATTAAAGTTGCAGGTTCAGCAGGATTTTGCTAGTAATTTTGGTAGGCTGGCGCTTGGATTGCGCCGGCCTTTTTCATGTCGGCATGACCTGCCCGCGGCCGCCCGCGGGTTCGCCTTATGGCTTGGTGCAGCCGCCCGCGGGTCCTGACCTGCGGACAGTCCCAAGAGCGGCCCCGCCTGAACCCGAGGGACCGGGTGTTTGCGTTGGCGATGTACCCGGACTTGACAGACATAGACAGTCCTTCTACTCAAGGCTCCGACAGGCCGGCGTTCTAGTCCTCATGCTCATAGTCGGGATCGTTCACGGGCACGAAGCGTCCGCGCGGCCAGTCGTGTCGGCGGATGAATGCCGTTTGGAAGCCATTTCCGAGTTCATCCCCATAGGCGACGTAACCAAACACATACAGCCATCTGGCGCTGTCGTAGCCCCAGTTCGCAGGAAGTCTGAGAGTGACTTGCTCGTCGAGATTCCCCGGCTCAAAGGCGGTCATCGTAGTGATTTCTTCGCATCGGCTGTAGTCCGGAGCTGGGAGATCGTCGTCGGCCTTGGTCAACCTAGTTGTTGCCCGAACACCACGGATGATTGCTTTGCTTCCACCGACGTTGGAAAGCGTCCAACGGATCGCGTTTCCACCATCCGCGATATGATTAAATTCCCGCACTTTCATGCGTGGACGGTGGGCGGCAATGAACTCGCGCCGCATATGTTTCAACTGGAAAACGCCAATGAGAAGCGTGGCCACGGTAGCAACGACAAGCGCGACAGTCGCGACAAAGAGCCCGAGGGTGTAGTCGGCAAGTTTACCGGTGTAATTGACCAAATCGGTGTCGAGACGTTCCTTGGCGCTCGTTTCTCTCGCCTTGGCGGCTTTCTCCTCGGCCTCATGGGCATGGTCGGTTTCGCTCTTCTCGGCGGGCAGCGTCTTTACGACAAGAGGTTGTTCATCGGTTCCGCGTTTGTCGGGCTGGGCTTGTGCCTGGGACTTGG
>JAUXST010000299.1 GCA_030679805.1 Reyranella sp.
GAACTTGCGCGGCAGGAAGGTGAACTCGGGATGGAGCGTCGACCACTGGCGCACGATCTCGGCCCAGATGCGCGGGTCTTCGATCTCGTCCGCCGCGGCGCCGGCAAAGTGATCGGCGGTGACATTTCGGATGCAGTTGCCGCTCGTCTGCAGCGCATGCATGTCGACCTCGGCCAGCGCCGCCAGCGCATCGGGCGCGTCCTCGAGCTTGATCCAGTTGAGCTGCAGGTTCTGGCGGGTCGTGAAATGGCCGTAGCCGCGATCGTACTTGCGCGAGATGTCGGCAAGCTTGCGCAGCTGGCGGGACGACAGCGTGCCGTAGGGGATGGCGATCCGCAGCATGTAGGCGTGGAGCTGCAGATAGAGCCCGTTGGTGAGCCGGAGCGGCTTGAACTGCTCTTCCGTCAGTTCGCCGGCGAGCCGCCGACGCACCTGATCGCGGAACTGCTCGACCCGCTCGGAGACCAGCGTGCGGTCATAGTCGTCGTAATGGTAGAAATAGGTGTCAGGCATAACGCACCGCATCGGCAGCAATGGCGTCGAAGGTAAGACCCGAGGCACGGATTTTTTCCCGGAGCGAAAGCGGCTCGATGGTGCCGTCATCGTCCTCGGTCACCGCCACCAGGAAGGGATCGATCACAGAAAAGGCCTCTGCTCGGCCACGCTGCAGCAGGATCTCTCCAGCGCGACCGTCGCGGGCGATGGCAGCGCGATCCAGCCGGATCGTCCACTCGCCGGCATCGTCGAGCCACACCACGACACCGTCGGACAGGCGGTTGGCGCTCGCAACCTGAAGGTCGCCGCTCAAATTCTTGGCCATTACGATACCTCTGCGAGTTGCGGGCGCCCGGCATCGGCCGCATAGGCCGCGACCTCGCCCACGATGATGAGACTGGGACCGGCGTCGCCACGGGTGTGGGGGACGGCGAGCCGCGCCAGGTCGGAGAGCCGGCCCGCCGAGACCCGTTCATCGGGCCGCGTGCCGTTCTCGACGATGGCGACCGGCGTGTTGGGAGGGGTGCCGGCGTCCAAAAGGCGGTCGCGCACGGAAGCGGCTTCCGTGGCGCCCATGTAGATGGCGAGCGTATGCCCCCTCTTTTCGTCCAGTTGTGCTGCCAACGCAGGCCAGGCAGCTTCGCGGCCATCGGCGCCGTGGCCGCTCACAAAGGTCACGGCCGAGGCGAAGCGGCGGTGTGTGAGGGGGATGCCTGCCGAAGCGGCGACACCGAGTGCAGCGGTGATCCCGGGAACGACCGTGACCGGCAGGCCGGCGGCACGCAACGCGTCCACGTCCTCGCCGCCGCGTCCGAAGATGAAAGGATCGCCCGCCTTCAGGCGCACCACGGTCTGGCCGGCCCGCACGCGACGCACCAGCTCCGCCTCGATGGCGGCCTGTGTCCAGCCCGTCTGCCCCTTACGCTTGCCCACGGCAACCAATTCAGCGTCGCGCCTGGTGCGACCAAGGATGGCCGGCGGCACCAGCTCGTCGTGCAGGATGGCATCGGCTTCCTGCAGAAGCTGTGCCGCCCGGAGCGTCAGCAGATCGGGATCGCCTGGACCCGCGCCGACGATGTGCGCGATGCCCACCGGAGACATGCGGCGGCGAACGGCGTCGAGTTCGCCCAGCGCCACGCGCCGCGCGCCGGCGTCGTCGCCCGCCAGGGCACGCCGCGC